>JAFIEN010000187.1 GCA_020832515.1 Rubellimicrobium sp.
GGACGTGCCGGGCGACTATGACCCGACGATGAAGCTGGGCCAGCTGTGACCAGGACCAACCCCGGCCGCTTCTTCGAGGATTTCCGGCTGGGCGAGGTGATCGTCCATGCCGTGCCGCGCACGGTCAACCTGGGCGAACGCGCGCTTTATCATGCGCTTTACCCCGCGCGCCATGCGCTCCACTCCTCCGATACCTTCGCGCAGTCCTGCGGCCTGCCGTTCAGCCCGCTTGACGATCTGGTGACCTTCCACACGGTGCTGGGCAAAAGCGTGCCCGACATCTCGGTCAATGCGGTGGCCAATCTGGGCTATGCCGAGGGGCGCTGGATCACCCCGCTCTGGCCCGGCGATACGGTGACGGCCACCAGCGAGGTGATCGGGCTGAAGGAAAACTCCAGCGGTACCTCGGGCGTGGTCTGGGTGCGCACCACGGGGCGCAACCAGCATGGCGAGGTGCTGATGAGCTATGCCCGCTGGGTGATGGTGCGCAAGCGCGGCACGGGGCCCGCGCCCGACCCCGTCGTGCCGGACCTTGCGGCGGTGGTGGACCCGGCAACCCTGGCCCTGCCGCGCGGCCTTGATTTCGCGGATTACGACTTCGCCCTTGCGGGCGAGCCGCATCGCTGGGGCGACTATGCCCCGGGCGAGGTGATCGACCATGTCGATGGCGTGACCATCGAAGAGGCCGAGCACATGATGGCCACCCGCCTGTGGCAGAACACCGCCAAGGTGCATTTCGACGCGACCCAGCGCCCGGACGGGCGGCGGCTGATCTATGGCGGCCATGTCATCAGCCTGGCCCGCGCCCTGTCGTTCAACGGGCTGGCCAATGCGCAGATGATCGTCGGGCTGAACGCCGGTTCCCACGCCAACCCCTGTTTCGCCGGCGACACCGTCCGCGCCTGGTCCGAGGTTCTGGACCGGGCTGAAACGCGGGTTCCTTCTGTCGGCGCGCTGCGGCTGCGGCTGGTGGCAAAGAAAGGGGCCGCCGGGCAGTTGCGAGGCGCGGACGGGAAATACCTGCCCGATGTGCTGCTGGATCTGGACTACTGGGTCCTAGTGCCGCGCTGAGGGATGGCCCCCATGATCGTCATGACCATCGTCTTGCGCAACGAAGCCGGGATCGTCGGTGATCTGATCCGGCACCATCTGGAACAGGGGACAGACCGGGTCATCGTGCTGGACAACGGCTCGACCGACGGGACGACCGACATCGTTGATGATTTCGTGCGCGCGGGCGTCGCCGATCTGATCCGGCGTGAAGGTGGCTTCGATCAGGCCAACTGGGGCAATGAACTTGTCCATCTGGCACAGGATCGTTACCGCCCGGACTGGATCCTTGCCCCCGATGCCGACGAATTCATCGCCGCCCCCCCGGGCGAGACGGTGGCCACCCATCTGGCCCGTCAGCCCGCGGGGGTCCGGGTGGTCGAGTGCCACCGTGTCAACCTCTTTCCCACGCGCGAGGGCTTCGTCGCCGGGGCGTGGCGGCGCGGCCCGCTGTTTCGCACGGCCCTGGCCGCATGGCAGCCCGAGCGGTTCCACAAGGTCGCAACCCATTCGGCTTTCCCCTATTTCTGCTATGTCGCCCTGCACAAGGTCGTCTTCCGGCCCGAGGGTTTTCGCGACCTGATGAAGGGTGCGCATATGGTCACGCTTGATCCGCCTGCGGAACGGCTGCGGACGGGCATGGTCATGTGGCATTTTCCGATGCGCGAACCGGCCAAGTTCGCCGCCGCGATCGAAAGGCGCATCCCGGTGCTGGCGCGCGAGAAGGACCGGATCAACCTGTCGAACCACTACCGCCGCTGGGCCACCATGCTGCGCGATGCCCATGACCGCGGCGCAGGGATCGAGGCGATCCTGCCCGACATCCTGCCCGATGCCGCACAGATGGCCGCATTCGAGCGTGCCGGGCTGGTCAAGCGGGTCTCTACCTTGCCCTTCCGCTTTGCGATGGAAGCGTGATCACAGCTGAAAAATACGTGATCACAACAGAAGGTTTTCGCGCGGTGTGCATGGAATTGCGGCAATTTGGCCTGTCTGGCCCCGTGACTTCCTGGAAAGTCCTGCTAATGCTTTCTGTCATGACGAAACTCCCTCGAACAGGTCCGCGCAAGTGCGTGTGGAAGGAAGGATGCCATGGCTGACGTGAACCGGGGCAATCGCCCCCTCTCGCCGCATATGTCCATCTGGAAGTGGCAACTGAACTCGATCACCTCGATCCTGACGCGGATTACCGGCAATGCGCTGCTGATCGGCGCACTTCTGGTGGTTTGGTGGTTCATCGCCGCCGCCACGGGCCCCGAGGCTTTCGCTGTCGCCGATGGTGTGATCACAAGCTGGTTCGGCAAACTCGTGATGCTGGGATCACTCTGGGCGCTCTGGTATCACAGCCTCGCGGGGCTGCGTCACCTGATCTGGGATTCGGGCCGGATGCTGGAGATGGCCGATGCCGACAGGCTGGGCTGGATCGTCGTTGGTGGTTCGGTGCTTCTGACGGTCCTGACCGTCGCGATCCTGTGAGGGATGACATGGCCTATCTGACCGACCGCAAGCGCGCCACCGGCCTTGGATCCGCAAGGGAGGGGACGCATCATCACTGGCAGATGATCGTGACCGCGGTGCTTCTGCTGCCGCTGATCGTTTTGTTCGTCTTCACCTTCGGCGCCATTCTGGGCGAACCCTACGAGGTTGTCGTCGCCTATTACGCCCGCCCCTTCCCGGCGCTGGTGGCGGGGCTGACCTTCCTTGTCGGCTTTGTCCATTTCCGCGGCGGTGTGCAGACCCTGATCGAGGACTATGTTCATGGCCCGGCGCGCAAGCCCGTACTGATCGGCATGATCGGGCTAAGCTACGCCGCCGCCGCCGTGGGCGTGTTCGCCGTCGCGCGGCTTGCCCTTTGACCGACCGGAGCATCTGAGAATGGCCGCTTACGACTATGAAACCCACGCGTATGATGTCGTTGTCGTGGGGGCCGGCGGCGCGGGCCTGCGGGCCACGCTGGGGATGGCCGAACAGGGGCTGCGGACCGCCTGCATCACCAAGGTCTTTCCCACCCGCAGCCATACGGTGGCCGCACAGGGCGGGATCGCGGCCAGCCTTGCGAACATGGGGCCGGACCATTGGCAATGGCACATGTACGACACGGTGAAGGGGTCCGACTGGCTGGGCGACATGGACGCGATGGAATACCTTGCGCGCGAGGCACCCAAGGCGGTCTACGAGCTTGAGCACTACGGTGTTCCCTTCAGCCGCACCGAAGACGGGCGCATCTACCAGCGCCCTTTCGGCGGCCACACGACCGAATTCGGCGAGGGGAAAGAGGTGCAGCGCACCTGTGCCGCAGCCGACCGGACGGGCCATGCGATCCTGCACACGCTGTACGGGCAAAGCCTCAAGCAGAAGGCCGAGTTCTACATCGAATATTTCGCCATCGACCTCTTGATGACCGAGGATGGCCAGTGCCAGGGCGTGCTGGCCTGGAAGCTGGATGATGGCACGATGCATGTCTTCCGCGCCAAGATGGTGGTGCTGGCCACGGGCGGCTATGGCCGGGCCTATTTCAGCGCGACCAGCGCCCATACCTGCACCGGCGACGGCAACGGCATGATCGCACGGGCCGGCCTGCCGCTGCAGGACATGGAATTCGTGCAGTTCCACCCCACCGGCATCTATGGCGCGGGTTGCCTCATCACCGAAGGCGCACGCGGCGAGGGCGGTTACCTGACGAATTCCGAGGGCGAGCGGTTCATGGAGCGCTATGCGCCCAAGTACAAGGACCTCGCCTCGCGCGATGTCGTGTCGCGCTGCATGACGATCGAGATCCGCGAAGGCCGCGGCGTCGGCAAGGATGGCGATCATATCCACCTCAACCTCAGCCACCTGCCGAAAGAGGCGCTGAAGCTGCGCCTGCCCGGTATCTCGGAATCGGCCCGGATCTTCGCCGGGGTGGATGTGACGAAAGAGCCGATCCCCGTCCTGCCGACGGTGCATTACAACATGGGTGGTATTCCCACGAATTATTGGGGCGAGGTGCTGAACCCCACCGAGGACGATCCCGACCGCATCGCCCCCGGCCTGATGGCGGTGGGCGAGGCCGCCTGCGCCAGCGTGCACGGCGCGAACCGGCTTGGGTCGAACTCGCTGATCGACCTTGTGGTCTTCGGTCGCGCCGCAGCGATCCGGGCCGGTGACGTGGTGGATCGCGACGGAGAGATCCCCGTGCCGCCCGTGGCCGCCATAGACAAGGCCTTTGACCGGTTCGACGGCCTGCGCCATGCTGCGGGCAATGTGGGCACGGCCGAATTGCGGCTCGAGATGCAGAAGACGATGCAGGCCGATGCGGCTGTCTTCCGCTCGTCGAAGACGCTGGCCGAGGGTGTCGGCAAGATGACGGCTGTGGCTGCCAAGGTTGACGATCTCTCGGTCTCCGACCGGTCGCTGATCTGGAATTCGGACCTGATGGAGACGCTGGAGCTGACCAACCTCATGCCCAATGCGCTGACCACCATCGTTGCGGCCGAGGCGCGCAAGGAAAGCCGGGGCGCCCATGCGCATGAGGATTTCCCCGACCGCGACGATGCAAACTGGCGCAAGCATTCGCTGGCCTGGGTCGACGGCAGCAGCGTGCGGCTGGGTTACCGGGCGGTGAAGCTCGAGCCGCTGACCCGCGAAGAGGACGGCGGCATCGCGCTGGCCAAGGTCGCGCCCAAGGCGCGGGTCTATTGATGCGGTCCGCGGCGCTTCTTCTTCTGCCGCTTGCGCTGGCTGCCTGCGACGTGCCGCCTATGGACCCGCTGCGCGCAGCCGAGATCTGCGAAGAGCGGGCCCGCGCGGCGCAAGGCCCGACGGGCAGCATCACCTTTGGCGCCAACTCGCGTTCTGGCGCCAGCGCCTCGACGCAAATCGGCGTGACTGGCGATTTCCTGTCAGGGCGCGATCCGCTAGAGATCTACGAGAGCTGTGTCATCAGCCGCACGGGCCAGCCACCGGTCAGACCGCCGGTGCTTCGCCCCATTTGAGGAGTATCTCGAGCATGTCCTTTCGCCCAGTTTCCGCCGCCACCCTCGCGCTGGCTTTCGCGGTCATGGCCCTGACCCCGGCCGCCGCCCAGGACGACAGCGGCGCGATCAAGGCACTGATCCTGCCTATGATGTCGGAAGTCGCCCCCGGCCCGGCCGCCGAGATCTTTACCGACTGCATCATCGCCGAGGCCCAGCCCGCCGAGATCGCCGCGCTGGCCGCAGCCTCTGGCCCCAGCGTCGAGGTCGGCCAGCTGATCAACACGGTGCTGGCCCGGCCCGAGACGCTGGCCTGTGCGGCGAACAAGGCCCAGTAAGTCTTTCACGGAGCGCATGAAATGGTTCAGCTGACCCTTCCGAAGAACAGCCGGATGACCACTGGCAAGACCTGGCCCCGGCCCGAAGCTGCGACGAAGGTCCGCAAGATCCAAGTCTATCGCTGGAACCCGGATGACGGCAAGAACCCCCGCCTCGACACCTATTTCGTCGACGAGGATGATTGCGGGCCGATGGTTCTGGACGCGCTGATCAAGATCAAGAACGAGATCGACCCCACGCTGACCTTTCGCCGCTCCTGCCGCGAGGGGATCTGCGGATCCTGCGCGATGAACATCGACGGACTGAACACGCTGGCCTGCATCAAGGGGCTGGACGAGGTGAAGGGCGATATCCGCATCTATCCCCTGCCGCACATGCCGGTCGTGAAGGACCTGATCCCGGACCTTACCCATTTCTACGCCCAGCATGCCTCGATCATGCCCTGGCTTGAAACGAAGACGAACGAGCCGTCGAAGGAGTGGAAGCAGTCGATCGAGGACCGGGAAAAGCTGGACGGGCTTTATGAATGCGTGATGTGCGCGTGCTGCTCGACCTCGTGCCCGTCCTACTGGTGGAACGGGGACCGTTATCTTGGGCCGGCGGCGCTTTTGCATGCGTACCGCTGGATCATCGATTCGCGCGACGAGGCAACGGGCGAACGGCTGGACGATCTCGAGGATCCGTTCAAGCTTTACCGCTGCCACACGATCATGAACTGCGCCAAGACCTGCCCCAAGGGGCTGAACCCGGCAAAGGCCATCTCCAGCATCAAGCAGATGATGGTCGAACGGGTCGTGTGATCGGGGCGCGCGCGCCGGTTTCACCCACCTTGTGGGAGCAGAATGAAAAAGGGCCGCAGCTTGCGCTGCGGCCCTTGTTTCGTTCTGGCAGGGGCAGGGATCAAAGATCCTCGCCCTCCTGCGCAGCGCCCATCTCGTCGAACAGTTCGGCGATTTCGAATTCAGCGGCGGCTTCGGCCTCGGCCGCAAGCTCCTGGATCGACTTGCCGGCGGCCTGAAGCTCGGCCTCTTCGGGCGAGCGTGCCACGTTCACATGCACGGTGACGTCCACTTCGGGGTGAAGGCGAACGGTCACCGAATGCAGGCCCAGTTCCTTGATCGGGCCCTGCAGGATGACCTGCCGCTTGTCGAGCGAGAAGCCGTTCTCGGTGGCGGCATCGGCCACGTCGCGGGTCGTGACCGACCCGTAGAGCGCGCCGCCGTCCGAAGCGGACCGGATCACGACGAAGGTCGAGCCGTCCAGACGTTCGCCCATCGCCTCGGCCTCTTTCCGGGTCTCGAGGTTGCGAACCTCGAGCTGGGCCTTGTCGGTTTCGAACCGGGCGATGTTGGTGGCATTGGCGCGCAGCGCCTTGCCCTGCGGCAGAAGGAAATTCCGGGCATAGCCGTCCTTGACCTTCACCACATCGCCCATCTGGCCAAGTTTGGCCACGCGCTCAAGCAGGATGATGTCCATCTTGGTCTCTCCTTACTTCACGGCATAGGGCAGGAGCGCCAGAAACCGCGCGCGCTTGATCGCCTGGGCGAGCCTGCGCTGGTTCTTGGCACCCACCGCGGTGATGCGCGAGGGGACGATCTTGCCGCGCTCGGAAATGTAGCGCTGCAGAAGGCGCGTGTCCTTGTAGTCGATCACGGGGGCGCCATCGCCCTCGAACGGATCGGACTTGCGGCGGCGGAAGAAGGGTTTCGTTGCCATGGTCTGTTTCTCCTTTCCGGTCAGCGCCGCGGGCCGCGGTCTTCGCGCGGGCCACGATCACCACGATCGCCGCGGTCACCGCGGTCGCTACGCTCGTCACGCTTCTGCATCTGGACCGAGGGGCCCTCGTCATGCTTGTCGACCTTGATGGTCAGCACACGCATCACATCGTCATGCAGGCGCATCAGGCGCTCCATCTCCTGCACGGCGGGGGCGGGGGCATCGGTGCGCAGATAGGCGTAATGCCCCTTGCGGTTCTTGTTGATCTTGTAGGCCATCGTCTTGACGCCCCAGTACTCGTTCTCGAGCACCTTGCCGCCGTTGTCGGCGAGGACGGCAGAGAAATGTTCGATCAACCCTTCGGCCTGCGTATTGGACAGGTCCTGACGCGAAATGAAGACATGCTCGTAAAGCGGCATGCGGACTCCGATCTGTTCCAGGCGCATTTCATAGGGTAGGGCATTTGTCTTCCGCTCCCCACCCACGAGAGACTGCGCGGTTCATCAAGCTGCGCGGAAGAATGGGGTCTTATAGCGACGCGCGGCGTCCGCGCAAGGGCAAATGGCGGCGCGTCTCTTGTGTGGCAAGGGATGCGCGTGGAAGGCGGGGGCAGCCCGACCCGGCTACCCCCGCCCCTGTCCCGCTGCGCCTTCGGTCAGGCCACCTTGGCGAGGTTGCGCAGAACGTAATGCAGCACGCCGCCGTTCTCGATATATTCGATCTCGACCGCGGTATCGATCCGGCACTTGACCGGGATCACCTTCACGCTGCCGTCGCCATAGGTGATCGTCGCGTTCACGGTGGCCAGCGGGGTGATACTGTCCAGCCCGTCGATGCTGACCGTCTCATCCCCTTTCAGGCCCAGCGACTTGCGGTTCATGCCATCGGTGAACTCGAACGGAATGACGCCCATGCCGACAAGATTGGACCGGTGGATCCGCTCAAAGCTTTCGGCGATCACCGCCTTCACGCCCAGCAGCGCGGTCCCCTTGGCCGCCCAGTCGCGGCTTGACCCTGCGCCGTATTCCTGCCCGGCAAAGATCACCAGCGGCGTGCCGTTTTCCTGATGCGCCATCGCCGCGTCGTAGATCGAGGTTTGCGCGCCATCCGGCCCGAGCGTATAGCCGCCCTCGACCCCGTCCAGCATCTCGTTCTTGATGCGGATATTGGCGAAGGTGCCGCGCATCATCACCTCGTGATTGCCGCGCCG
>JAFIEN010000188.1 GCA_020832515.1 Rubellimicrobium sp.
AGCCAGCCTTCCTGTTCCTGCGCGCGCCACAGAAGCGGGATGATCGCGCTGGCCTCGCGGCCTTCGGGATATTTGGCGATTTGCGCCTGGGCCCAGGCCTGATTGGCGGGGGTGAAGGCGAAGCTTTCGGGTTGGTCGGGGTGCAGGCGACGTAGCATCAAATTGGTCCGAAATAGAGCGGAAGTCCGACGATCGCGAGCAGGAGCATGGCGGGAAGGGCCTGTGCGGCCAGCGCGCCGAACGCCAGGATGCCAGCCTCGCCCGCGACCGGGAAAAGGTCGATGAAGGACGGTTCGACCGGAACCATCAGATGCAGTTGTCCGTCAGGACGCGGATCGCGCCGCTTTGGGCGACCTCGGCCCGGCCTTCGGCGGCCAGCTGCGGCGTGAGGTCGATCAGATCGGCCTGCGTAAGATTCGCGCGGATCAGGATGTCGCCCACATTGTCGGCCGTCAGCAGACAGCCATTGGCCTCGATCGCCGCGACAAGCGCGTCGCGCGGCGAGGCGGGCGGCGCAGACGGCCCCGTCCCTGCGGGCGCGCAGGCGGCGAGGGCCAATGAGCCCAGTACGGATACAGCAAGCAGCGGACGGGTGAACATGAGCAATCCCTTTCTTATGCCGGACAACCGGGCGCGTTCAGGCGCGTGGCACCACCAGCATAGACAAGCCGGCCGGCATCCTCCAGCGCATCCTCGCCATCCCCGAGGACGCCGGAGACGGCAGCAATGAAATCCTCGCGACCGGCCTCTTCGGCGGTCACGCCAAGGGCCTGATCCAGCCGCCGAAAAATGGCCGCGCCGAAGCGCGCAAGGTCGTCATCGCGCGCGACACAGCCTTCGGCGATCCAGGCCGCCTCGACAAAGGCGATCCGCTCCGACAGCGGCAGGCTCACGATCCGGTCCAGCCGCGCGGCATCGTCGGCCGAAAGCGGTGGGTCGATCCTGGCGACCTCGAGGCCGGTTTCAGTGCAGGCCGCAAGGCACAGCGCCCCGGAAAGGGCGATTGCAACGGACTTCAACGGTCGATCTCGCCGAAGACGACATCCATCGTGCCGATGATCGCCGCCACATCGGCAAGCTGGTGGCCCGTGGCGATATGGTCCATCGCCTGCAGGTGCAGAAACCCCGGCGCGCGCAGCTTGGCCCGGTAGGGCCGGTTGGTGCCATCGGCCACCAGATAGACGCCGAATTCACCCTTGGGCGCCTCGACCGCTGCATAGACCTCGCCCGCGGGGACCTTGAACCCTTCGGTGTAAAGCTTGAAGTGATGGATCAGCGCTTCCATCGAGGTCTTCATCTCGGCCCGCGGGGGCGGCGTGATCTTGCCGCGCGCCATCACCTCGCCCGGCTCATGGCGCAGCTTCTCGCAGGCCTGCCGGATGATCGAGGTCGATTCGCGCATCTCGGCCATGCGGACAAGATAGCGGTCGTAGCAATCGCCGTTCTTGCCGACGGGCACCATGAAGTCGAATTCGTCATAGCATTCATAGGGTTGCGCGCGCCGCAGATCCCAGGCAAGGCCCGACCCGCGCACCATCACACCCGAGAAGCCCCATTTCTGGATCTCGTCCTCGGTCACGATGCCGATATCGACATTGCGCTGCTTGAAGATACGGTTTTCGGTCAGCAGGCCGTCGATATCGTCCAGCAGCTTGGGGAATTCCTTTGCCCAGGCGTCGATATCCTCGATCAGATCGGGCGGCAGGTCCTGATGCACACCGCCTGGACGGAAATAGGCGGCATGGAGCCGCGCCCCGCAGGCGCGCTCATAGAAGATCATCAGCTTCTCGCGCTCTTCGAACCCCCAGAGCGGCGGGGTCAGCGCGCCCACGTCCAGCGCCTGCGTGGTGACGTTCAGGAGGTGGTTCAGCACCCGCCCGATCTCGCAATACAGCACCCGGATCAGGCTTGCCCGACGCGGCACCTCGACCCCGGTCAGCCTTTCGATGGCCAGGCACCAGGCATGTTCCTGGTTCATCGGCGCCACGTAATCCAGCCGGTCGAAATAGGGCAGGTTCTGCAGATAGGTCCGGCTTTCCATCAGCTTCTCGGTGCCGCGGTGCAGAAGGCCGATATGCGGGTCGCAACGTTCGACGATTTCGCCGTCCAGCTCGAGCACAAGCCGCAAGACCCCATGCGCGGCAGGGTGTTGCGGGCCGAAGTTGATGTTGAAGTTGCGGATCTTCTGTTCGCCCGTCAGGGCGTCGTCGAACCCCTTGCTGCCATCCATCATGTGCCTACCTTTGCCAGACTGTCCTGCCACTCGCGCGGCAGGGGGCCCATCTCTTGTGCCGCCCAATCGTAATGTTCCTTCAGGAACCGCACCGCCTTGCCGGCCAGGTCCGCATGCAGCGCGACCTTGGGCCCTTGATGCACACGGCGCGACCCGTCCGGCGCATGATAGCCGATCCCGAGCCAGAGGCACAGGTCCCTCCAGCCCTCGTCGGTCTGAAGCCGTTCGCAGAATTCGACCCGCAACGCATCCGCCGGCAAATGCTCGCGAATTCGGGCGACAATTGCCGGATAATCCCCCCGTTCCAGAACATGCGACCGGACGCCCTTGTCGATGATCCGCTTCAGCATGCCATTGGCCTTCTGCTCGAGATCCGTCGCGGCTCCGCTGTCGCGCGCGGCTTCCATCCGCACATGGCTCCAAAGCCGCGCAAGCGGGTCGCGCATAAGGTAGAGGTATCGCGCCCCTTCGGTCAGCGTGGCCATCCGTCGCAGGATCGGCGCAGGCTGGATCCCGTATGCGGGCGTCACATCGGCCACGATCCTGCGCCCCTCGGACCCGGCGAAAAGCCAGTCGAGATAGGCCCTGTCACCGGCCCGATCCCCTTCCAGCACCGCGATCAGCCCCGCCACCTCGGCCATCTGCGCCGTCAGCCCCTCGGCCTTGCGCGGCTTGCCTTCGGCTGCAGCCCTGGCCCGCTCGACCTGCCACCGGGCGATCTGCCCGCGCAGGACGGCCGCCTGCCGGGCCGCCGAGGCGGGCGCGAACGTGTCCCAGTAATGGGCCTCCTTAACTTCGCGCAGTCGACAGTCCGGATGGCCATGCAGCATCCGGTAAAGCCACGAGGATCCGGCCTTTGTCGCGCCCATGCCGTAGAGCAGGCGCGGCCCTGTCACGCTTTCTTCTCGTCACCCGGCAGGATGTATTTCGCGCCTTCCCACGGGCTGAGGAAATCGAACTGCCGGTATTCCTGCACCAGCTTCACCGGCTGGTAGACGACGCGCTTCTGCACCTCGTCGTAGCGAACCTCGGTATAGCCGGTGGTGGGGAAATCCTTGCGCAGCGGATGGCCGCGAAAGCCGTAGTCGGTCAGGATCCGGCGCAGGTCGGGATGGCCCGAGAACAACAGGCCGAACATGTCGAAGACCTCGCGCTCGAACCAGTTGGCACCGGGGTGGACCTCGATGATCGAGGGGACCATCTCGTCCTCGCGCACGGCAAGGCGCAGGCGGATGCGGTGGTTCTGATACATCGACAGCAGGTGATAGACCACGTCGAAGCGCTGGGGCCGTTCGGGATGGTCCACCGCCGTGATGTCGACCAGGGTCGAGAACCGGCACACGCTGTCCACCTTCAGGAATTCCACCAGCCCCGCGATCCGCGCGGGCACCGCATCGACGGTCAGCTCGCCAAGTGCCACGTCCCACTTCACCACGCAATCAGGGCGGCGCAGCGCGATATGCGCGCCAAGTTCCGTCAGGGCTTCCGACATTGCGGCGGTTCCTTGCATGAGGTGTCCTGCGGGATCTCTAGCGGACGATGGTGCCGGTACGGCGGATCTTGCGCTGCAGCTGGAGGATTCCGTACAGCAGCGCCTCGGCCGTGGGCGGGCAGCCGGGGACGTAGATGTCGACCGGGACGATCCGGTCGCAACCGCGCACCACGGAATAGCTGTAATGGTAATAGCCCCCGCCATTCGCGCAGGACCCCATCGAGATCACATAACGCGGCTCTGGCATCTGGTCATAGACCTTGCGCAGCGCGGGTGCCATCTTGTTGGTCAGCGTGCCGGCGACGATCATCACATCGGACTGGCGGGGCGAGGCGCGCGGGGCCACGCCAAAGCGCTCGGCATCATAGCGCGGCATCGAGGTATGCATCATCTCGACCGCGCAACAGGCCAGGCCGAAGGTCATCCAGTGCAAGGACCCGGTCCTTGCCCAGTTGATGATGTCGGCGCTCGAGGTGACAAGGAACCCCTTGTCCTGCAGTTCGGCATTAAGCCCTGCTGAGGCATGGTCCAGATCGACGCCGGCCGTGTTCGCACCCGTCATCACTGCCATTCCAGCGCCCCCTTCTTCCATTCATAGGCAAAGCCTACGGTCAGCACGCCGAGGAACACCATCATCGACCAGAAGGCCGCCATCGAGATCTCGCCGAAGGCGACGGCCCAGGGGAAGAGGAAGGCCACTTCGAGGTCGAAGATAATGAACAGGATCGACACGAGGTAGAAGCGCACGTCGAACTTCATGCGCGCATCGTCGAAGGCGTTGAAGCCGCATTCATAGGCCGAGACCTTTTCCGGGTCCGGGTTGCGCACGGCGATGACCGCGGCCGCAAGGATCAGCAGACCACCCAGTGCGATGGCGATGCCCAGAAAGATGATGATGGGAAGATAGTCCTGCGCGATCTCGGACACGGGCGGTTCCCTGTGGCTTTGCAGGAGCGGGTAACCCCGATCCCGCCTCGGACGTTGGTCTGACGCTGCTTACTCTTGCCGTCCCGGACGGTCAACCGAAGGCGATGTCGCAGCCGCGGATTTGCCCCGCACAAAAGCTGCGCTCCGGGAACCACGCGCCCGGGCGAAGCGCAAGGTCGTCACCGGAGCCGGAATTTGCACAAATTCCGTCCGAGATTTTGTGCAAAATCTCGGTCCCCGGCATCCGCGTCAGGCGCTGCCCCGGCCTTCGATCGCGCCCGCCTGCCAGACCGCGCCCACCTCGGCGCGGATGATCCGGGCGATCAGCGCGCAATCGTCAAGGCCGAAGGTCAGGGGCAGGCGCATGTCCACCAGCCCGGCCAGCACGCGGTCGGTGCGCGGCAGCTGCGGCACCGGGGCATAGCGCCAGGAATCGTAGCGCGAAGTGAAGCCGACCGGCTCCTCGGCGCCGAACCATTTCAGCTCCACCCCCCGCCCCAGACAGCGCGCCAGCACCTCGCGCACCGCCCCCGGCTGCCAACCCGGCAACAGGAACTGGAAGGACGAGGCGACGAACCCCTCGCGGGCATCGCGGGTCGTCAGGCGCAGGCCGGGCGTGTCGCGCAGCCCCTCTTCCACCACGCGGTAGCGCTCGTTCCAGCGCGCGGCCTGTTCGGGCAGCTTGCGCAACTGCGGGCGCAGGATCGCCGCGCGCAGGTTGTCCATCCGGCCCGAGATGTTGGGCACCTCGTAGCGGACCTTCTCGAAAGCCTCGGGCGGGGGCGCGGCGCGGTGGCGGGCGTAGAACATGTAGCTGCCCGACAGCACGATCGCGCGGGCCATGGCCTCGGCATCGTCCGAGATGACGAAGCCCCCCTCGCCCGAATTCACATGTTTGTAGGTCTGGGTCGAAAAGCACCCCATCCGCCCGAACCGGCCCGAGGGGGTGCCGTTCCAATGCGCCCCCATCGTATGGGCGCAATCCTCGACCACCGCCACGCCCGCCGCATCGCAGATCGCCATCAGGCGGTCCATGTCGCAGATATGGCCACGCATATGGGACAGCAGCAGCACGCGGGCCTGCCCCACCTTGGCGACCAGATCGTCAAGGTCGATGGTCAGATCCTCGGTCACCTCGACATAGACCGGCAGGGCCCCCACGGCGGCGATGGCCCCCGGCACCGGGGCCAGCGTGAAGGCATTCGACAGCACCCTGTCGCCCGGCCCCACACCAAGCGCGCGCAGCGCCGTGGTCATCGCCACCCCGCCCGAGGCGACGGCGAGGCAGTATTTCGCGCCGCTGAGGGCCGCGAATTCCTCTTCCAGCAGCGCGGCCTCGGCCACCTCGCCGGGGGCGGTGTTGTAGCGGTGCAGGCGGCCGTGGCGCAGCACGGCCAGTGCGGCCTCGATCCCCTCCTCGGGGATCGGCTCCTGCTGGGTGAACTGGCCGGAAAAGACCTCGGTCATGCTGCTTGCCCCCCTCGATGGCCTGGGCGCACCCTGCCCCAAGCCTGCCCGGTTTTCCAGCGTTCTCAGAGGTTCAGGGCCGCGACCGTCGCGTCAAGTTCGTTGAAATGGCCGATCAGCGCCTCGGGTTCCAGCGCCGCCATATCCCCGCCCGCAGGCCCGAAGGTGACAAGGATCGAAGGCGCGCCGGCCGCGCGGGCGGTGTTCCGGTCGGTCTCCGAATCGCCCACAAGGCAAGTGCGCGACAGATCGCCGCCCAGCCGGCGCACCGTCTCGAACAGGGGCGCGGGGTCGGGCTTGATCACGCCCACGCACCCCGCCCCCACCAGCGCGCCGAAAGCCGCGCGCCCGCCAAGCCGCTGCCGCAGCGTTTCGGCCAGCGCGGTCGGCTTGTTGGTGCAGATGCCCACGCCGTAGCCCTGAAGCTTCAGCCGCTCAACCGCCTCCATCGCGCCGGGGTAAAGCCGCGTGTGCCGGTCGATCCCTTCGGCGTAATGCGCCAGCAGGTTGGGATATTCGCGGGCCACATCGGCCTCGCCATGCCCGCCCGCGCGTGAAAACCCCAGCCGCAGCATCGCCCGCCCGCCGCGCAGCGCGGTGCCCGCGTCGCGTTCGGGATCCAGAAGCGCGCCAAGACCCAGCCCCTCGAAACAGGCATTCGCCGCCGCCACCAGATCGCGGGAGGTATCGGCCAGCGTGCCGTCGAGGTCGAAGATCACCGTGCGCATGGGGCCACCTGTAACGATCCGTAAGGGGATGTGAAGCCCCCCGCCCTTGCGCTAAGGCTTGGGCCGCGTATGAGCGGGAGCAAGAAACGGGGCAAGGGGCGATAGAAATGCAGGTCAATCTCGTCATTCTGGCGGCGGGTCAGGGCACGCGGATGAATTCCGAACGGCCCAAGGTCCTGCACGAGATCGCGGGCGCGCCGCTTGTCGTCCATGCGATGAAGTCGGGCGCGGCCCTGAACCCCGAGCGTGTGGTGGTCGTGACGGGCGTGGGCGCCGACGAGGTGGCCCGCGCCGTGGCCGGCTGGGACGAAACCGCCTTCTGCGTGAAGCAGACAGAGCAGATGGGCACCGGTCACGCCGTGCTGCAGGCGGGTGACATCCTTGCCGACGCGCCCGGCGAGACGATCGTGCTTTATGGCGACACGCCCTTCATCCGGCTCGAGACGCTCGAGGCGATGCTGGAAGCGCGCAAGGACCACGCCGTCGTCGTGCTGGGCTTCGAGGCCGCCGATCCTGGCCGCTATGGGCGGCTGGTGACGGACGGCGAGATCCTGACCCGTATCGTCGAGTTCAAGGAGGCCGACGCAGCGACGAAGGCGATCACGCTCTGCAACTCGGGCGTCGTGGCGGCGGATACGGGCGTGCTCATGTCGCTGCTGGCAGAGGTGACGAACGACAATGCCTCGGGCGAATACTACCTGACCGACGTGGTCGAGATCGCGGCAAGGCGCGGCCTGACATCGACAGTGGTGCGCTGCCCGGAAGAGGAGACGCTGGGCATCAACACCCGCGCGCAACTCATTGACGCGGAAGCTGCTTTTCAGGTTCGCGCGCGGGCCGAGCTGATCGAGGACGGGGTCACGCTGATCGCGCCCGAAACGGTGCATCTGGCCCATGACACGGTGATCGGCCGCGATGCGGTGATCGAGCAGAACGTGATCTTCGGCCCCGGCGTCACGGTGGAATCGGGCGCGCGGATCCGGGCGTTTTCGCATCTGGAAGGCTGCCATGTGTCGCGCGGGGCGGTGGTCGGCCCCTTCGCCCGCCTGCGCCCTGGCGCGGAACTGGCCGAGGATGTGCACATCGGCAATTTCGTCGAGATCAAGAACGCGATTGTCGAGGACGGTGCCAAGATCAACCACCTGACCTATTTGGGCGATGCCAGCGTGGGCGCGAAGTCCAACATCGGCGCGGGCACGATCACCTGCAATTACGACGGGGTGAACAAGCACCGCACGACCATCGGGCGGGGGGTCTTCGTCGGATCCTCGACCATGCTGGTCGCCCCGGTGACGCTGGGTGACGGGGCGATGACGGCGAGCGGTTCCGTCATTACCGAGGATGTGCCCCCGGGCGGCCTGGGCATCGCGCGGGCGAAACAGACCAACAAGCCCGGTTTCGCCGAACGT
>JAFIEN010000189.1 GCA_020832515.1 Rubellimicrobium sp.
TGCCCTGTCGCGCTACTCTCAACCTCACCCGAGCGCGAGGATACGATCCTCGTGACCGATCCGTTCGCCGACTGAGGGAAGTGCCATGGCCCTGAGCTACAATGCCCGCAAGAAATGGGCGCTGGTCGTGCTGCTTGTGGGCCTGCCGGTCTACATCCTTGCGGCGCTGTGGCTGGTGT
Organism: Rubellimicrobium sp.; assembly: GCA_020832515.1. Taxonomy (GTDB): domain Bacteria; phylum Pseudomonadota; class Alphaproteobacteria; order Rhodobacterales; family Rhodobacteraceae; genus JAFIEN01. The sequence goes on from JAFIEN010000189.1 coordinate 180, forward strand.
CCCTTTTCGAGCGGCCGAACATGCTGGTGGAATTCGGCATCTATCTCGGGCTGGGCATCATCTGGGCCCTGCCGTTCCGCTTTCTGTTCAAGGGCATCGGCCAAGCCGATCCTGACGCCCGCGATTGACCATCAACTGCGGGGTGGGCGCATCCCGCCTTCTGCCGTGACCCCGATCTGATGGGCGCCCATCCTGCCTGATCGGGGCGCGCAGGGCGGGTGGAAAACATCCCTCCCGACGCCCCCGCACCCCACCGGACAAGATCCGCCCGGGGCCAGCGCGCAGGTTCACCCCGCCTGGCGATCGGGGCGGAAGCGGGTATCCTCGTTCACGACAAAGCGGCCCGGACGCGCGCGCTGGATGCGGCCTTCACGCAGCAGCGTCCCGAACGAGCGCAATCCGTCTTCGCGGCTGAATTCCTCGGCCGCGGCCTCGCGCACCTTGGTCAGGATCTGCGGCCGCGAGAAATCCTCGGACCCCTCGACATAGGATGTATAGGCCGCCGCCGCTTCCAGCAGGTCGCCCAGCGAGGTCGCCCCCTTGGCGGTCGCGAATTCCATGAACGAGCCGGCATCCACCGCGCCGGTCCCGGCTTTCTCGTGGTCAGTCGCGGCATCCTCGCGCGTGACCCGGCGGGGACGCACGGGCGCCTCGCTGACCGGGGCGGGGCGGGGCGTCTCGGGCAGGTCCACGCGCTGCGAGGCAACAAGCTTGAGCGGCGCGGGGCGCGGGCGTTCGCTGCGCTGGTCGGGGTCGAGCGGCTGGGTCGGTCGGCGCGGGCGCACCGCATCGCGCAGATCGTCGCGATAGATCTTGGACGGGTTGGCGGCCGATGGTGCCTCGACTTCACCCATCTGACGGGCGGCCTCGGTCGCGACAACGGCCGCGCGCAGCTGGGCAATCGCATCGCGGCGACGGCTTGCCTCGGGCGTGTTGAGTTGGGCATCGGTCTCGTCCATCAGCCGGTCGAGCGACCGGTCGTCGTCCTGCCCGGTCAGAAGACTCCGGCCCGGACGGTCGGCGTCGCCGGTGTCAGCTGTTCTGTCCGCCTCTGCCGTCTCGGCTTCCTCGGCCAGGGATGCGGCGGCAGGGTCGGCAGGTTGCGGCGCAACCTGTTCTTCCGCCACGGGTTCCGGGGCAGAATGGGACGACGTCTCTTCCACGGTGGCTGCATCGAACGCCTCGGCAGAGACGGTTTCGGGCGCAGCCGCCACCTGCACATCCGGCGCCTGTTCATCTTCGGCGTCGAACGCGGCCTCCGGCGTGGTCACCGCCATCGGGTCCGACACGGCCGGCCCGTCGGCGACGGCAGCCTCGATCGCTTCGGGGGCGTCGTCCTGCGCGGCGGGGGCATTCGCCTCCCCGACCGAAAGGGGCGCGGCATTGGTCTTGGCAAGCACGGCGGCAATCGAGAAGCCCGTGTCGAGGCCGTCATCGGTCGCTGCCTCGGTCGCGGCCCCGGGGGCCGGTTCGGCGTCGGTTTCGGAAACCGCTTCCTGGGTTGTTGCCGGTTCTTCGCCAGCGTCCTCGTCGAACCCTTCGCCGTCATCGGCGCCCATGATCCCGGCAAGGGTGACGTCGGTCTGCGCCGCCGCTTCGGCAAGGTCGCCTGCCTCGGGCTTCAGATCGGCCTCGCCAAGGTCGTCGGACAGCTCTTCGGCGACTTCGAGAGCGGCCAGCTCGGCCAGAAGATCGGCCTCGTCCTGCGGCGAAAGGGCGCTGAAGCCCCCCGGCCCTTCGCCGTCAAGCTGCGCAAGCTCCGCCAGCTCGGCGATCCGGGTCTCGAGCGCGGCATCCAGCGGATCCTGGTCCTCGGCGGCGTCGCTTTCCTGTGACTTGACCTGCGGCATGTCGTCCGCGGGCGCCCCCTGAACCTCGGGCATCCCTGCGTCCGGCTGCCCGTCCTCATCGCGGCCGGCGGCCTCTGTGACGGTGTCGGACGTGGGCGACGCGACCTCGGACACAGTCGCCTGCGGCACGTCCAGCCCGGCTGTCGGGGGGGTGCCGGCGGTCACCCCGGCCGTCGCATCGGTCGCGTCCGTCCCGGGCGCGGCGTCCTGTGCCGTCGCCGGCTTGCCTTGCGTCGACAAGAGGCCCGCGGCAACCGAGGCATCGAAATCGGCGCGGCGCATGCGGATCACGCGGGGACGGATGACCTGGGGTTGGGCGGTCGCGTCGGATGCAGGCGCAGGTTCCGGCGCGGCGTCGGTTGCGGTGTCGGTTGCGGTGTCGGTTGCGGCCGGCGCATCATCAACGGCCGGTGCATCCTCCTGCGCGGGTGTTCCTGTCGCTTCCGGGGCGTCCTCATCCAGCCCGATACCCGACCAGAGGGCATCATCCTCGTCGGATTCGGCAGCGGCGTCTGCTGCCGGCGCTGCAAGCGCGGCCTTGCCCACGACCGCACGGATGCGCTGAAGCTTGGCCGCGACACTGTCGCCCGGCGGCGGCGCAGGGCGCGAGGTCATCGCGTCCTCTGCGGTGGCTGACTTCGGTTCGGGGGCCGCGTCGGATGCAGAAAGGTCCGCTGTCACGGGCTGGTCGTCGGCATCGGCGTCCGTATCTGCCTCAAGGCCCCCGGCCGCGGCAGCGCGAGCAGTCGCCACCGCAGCAGGGGCCTCGATCCGGGGCGGCATGGCCGGCGCGCCGGTGGCGTCCGTCACGGCTTCGGATTCGGATTCGGCGAGTTCGACTTCGCCCGGTGCGGCGTCCGCAGCGTCGGCCCTGGCAACGGCCTCGGCCACGGGGGCTGCTGCATGGTCAAGCGCAGAGCCGACCCTGAGCACGATGCCCGAGGCATCCATTCGCGCCTCGACCCGGCGTGCGACCTCGCGTTCCGCGATTCGGGCCAGCATCTCGGCATCGGGTTGCGGTGGCTCTGCGCCGAAGTACCTGTCCTCGGCCGCCAGATCCCGGAAATACTCCGCGATCGCCTTCATCGTCTCGAACGAATCCTCGAACCCTTCCAGGGTGCAGGAGAATGTCCCGTAGGAGACGGTGAGAATCTTGCTGGAACCAACCATATCAGCGCTCGCTTTCTCGCAATCCTCGCAACAGTCTGTTTACCAGCAATTGGTTCGTAAACCGGAGCGGGACAATGGAGCGGGCGGGTTCATTTCGGGACAAGATTGCGGCATGAGGGGCATCCGGTGGTCGATGGCGGGGATTTGGGCATGATTGTTGACAGTCTGGAACCAGTGACACTGGTCGGCGGTGGGGACCTTACCCCCGGGGACCTTACCACGGCCTTAAGCCTTGCGCCCATCCTTGTCGCTGCAGATGGGGGCGCGGGGTCGGTGATGGCGGCGGGCCTCGCGCCCTGTGCGGTGATCGGGGACATGGACAGCATCCCGCCCGAAGCCGCGGCCGCCTTCGCCGCCCAGATGCACCCGATCGCCGAACAGGAAACGACCGATTTCGACAAGGCGCTTCGGCATGTGCTGGCCCCCCTCGTCATCGCCGTGGGGTTCTCTGGGGGCCGATTCGACCACGAGCTTGCGGTGCTTCACACGCTGGTACGCCGGGCCGAGCGGCCCTGTCTTGTGCTGGGCCGCGAAAGCATCACCTTTCTTTGTCCGCCGACCCTGTCTCTCGATCTGGCGCCGGGTGAGGTGGTCTCGCTTTTTCCGATGGGGTCGGTGGCGGTCGCCTCGGAGGGGTTGCGCTGGCCGACGGGCGGGCTGGAATTCGCGCCCGAGCGGCTGATCGGCACATCGAACGAGGCGCTGGGGCCCGTCCGGCTCGAGGCGGGCGCGCCACGGATGCTGGTGATCCTGCCGCGCCATACGCTGACGCGGACGGTGGCCGCACTGGCAAGCGTATCGGCGGGGTGGCCGGCCCTGTGATGCGACCCGGCCGGACGGCAAGACGCGGCAGCACCCGGTATCCCGGCAAGCCCGGCCCATTTACCCGCCGCGTTTCGGGCCTATCTTCCCGGTGGACAGGAACAGGCAGGAGAACAGCATGTCAGAGCCGGTGATCGCACAGAAGGCCCCGTTTCCCATCGAGGTCGAGCAGGACAAGACCTATTTCTGGTGCGCCTGCGGCAAGAGCGCGAACCAACCCTTCTGTGACGGAAGCCACAAGGGCTCGGACATCTCGCCGGTGAAATACACCGCCGACAAGACCGGGCGGGTCTTCCTCTGCGGCTGCAAGCATTCCGAAAAGGCCCCGCTCTGCGACGGGACGCATTCGCGGCTTTGATGCAGGCGTCGGGGTCGGGCAGTTGCGCGGTCCTCAGCCCGCGCGCTGGCCGCGCACCCAGGTGCCGCGCAGGACGGGCGCATCCTCGACAATCGCGAAGCGGATCACATCGGCGCGCAGCCCCGGAGCAAGGCGACCCCGGTCCTTCAGGGCTGCGGCGCGCGCCGGCGCGGCGGTGACGCGGGCCATGCCATGGGCCATGTCGCCCCGCGCAAACCCCAGCCGCACAGCGCCCAGCAACAGCGCGGCGGGCACGTAGTCGGACGACAGGATATCGACCAGCCCCGCCTCTGCCAGCGTGCCGGCCGAGACATTGCCCGAATGCGACCCGCCCCGGATCAGGTTCGGCGCGCCCATCATCACGGCGATGCCGTGGTCGTGACAGGCGGTCGCGGCCTCGGCCGTGGTGGGGAATTCGGCCAGCCGCACCCCGTAGGCGGCCGAGGTGGCGACATGATCGGGCGTCGTGTCGTCATGGCTGGCCAGGATTGCACCCATCCGCCTTGCACCGGCGACGGCCGCCGCCTCGTGCCGGGCGCGGACGCGCGCGCCAAGCGCGCGGCGGCGGGCGACATGAACCTCGAATTCGGCCTCCGAGACGGCATGCTTGCCCATCATGTAGGTGCGCAGCTGGGCCAGGTCGGCGAACTGACGCTGGCCCGGCGTGTGATCCATCAGGCTGACGATGCCGACCCTGTCATCGGGGGTGAATGCGTCCAGCTCTTCCTCGAGCGTGTCGGAACAGACTTCGGCCCGCAGGTGCAGGAAATGGCTGATCCTGAGGGCGCCGCGGGCGCGCATCTCCATGATCTCGGTCGCCACGGGCCGGGCATAGGCCTTGGCACGGCCCTTGCCCGGCGTCTCGTCCCCGTCCTCGGGCAGTTCCGAGCCGATCCTGAGCGCGTCGAAGACAGTGGTGATCCCGACCCCGGCCAGTTCGGCATCATGCGCGATGATCGCGGCACTGTGGGGCCAGTCGACGCCGGGTCGCGGGGTCATGTGGCGTTCGAGATTGTCGGTATGCAGCTCGATCAGCCCCGGCGCAAGGTGATCGCCCGCGCAGTCGGTGGCGCCCGGAAGCTGGCTGTGCCCCGGGTCGATCCCGGCGATCAGCCCGTCCCGCAGGCAAAGGCTGCCGTGGATCACCTCATCCTCGAGCACGAGGCGGGCATTGGTCAGGACGGTTTCCGTCATCATCGTCTCCGCTGGGTGAGGCAAGGCGGCAGAAGGGCCGCCGTCATGGTTCCGCCGTCGTCGTGTCGAGCGCGGCAAGAAGCCGCGCCACCCCTTGCGCGGGGGTGCCATCGTTGATCACCAGCCGCGCGTCGGCGGGGGGCGTCTCGGGGCGCCGCTCAAGCCGGGCGGCGATCACTTCGGCGCTTTCGCGCCCTCGCGTGGCCAGACGCGCGGCCAGTATCGGGACGGGGGCCGTCACCATCACCACCTCAAGCCCGGGCCATTGGCTCCGCGCCTGCGGCAGCGCCCCGCGCGAGCCGTTGAACAGCACCGTCGCCCCCTGCCGCAGCGGTGCAAGCGCCTCGTGCGTGATCCCGTAGCACAGGCCGTGGGCCTGCCAGTGCAGCGCGAAATCGCCCCGCGCGCGGCGGGCCTCGAAGGTGGGCAGGTCCACCGCCTCGTGATCCTCACCGCCGGCATCGGGCGGGCGGGTGATGACCCGACGGACCAGATGCCACTCGGGGCGCAGCGCCAGCGCCCCGGCCAGAAGCGTGTCCTTGCCCGCCCCCGACGGCCCGACGATCGCGATCAATCGGCCGGTCATGGGGTGAAGGCGCTGACATCGACCTCGCGGTCGCAGACCTGTTCGCGGGCAGCCGTGTCGTGAAAGATGCCAAGGATCGCGGCACCCCGCGCCTTGGCCTCGGCGATCAGCGCGAGCACGGTGGCCCGGTTGGCCCCGTCGAGGCTGGCCGTGGGTTCGTCCAGCAGCAGCACGGGGAACGGATGGACAAAGCCGCGGGCGATGTTCACCCGTTGCTGTTCGCCGCCCGAAAAGGTCGTGGGCGAGAGGTGCCAGAGGGCGGGCGGGATGTTCAGCCGCGCAAGCAGCGCCTCGGACCGTTCGATGGCCTCGTCACGCGGCGTGCCCAGCGCCAGAAGCGGCTCGGCCACCACCTCGCGCGCAGGCACCCGGGGGACGACGCGCAGGAACTGGCTGACATGGCCCAGCCGGTCGCGCCGAAGGGCAAGCACGCTGCGCGGATCGGCGTCGCGCAATTCCACCCCGGCAACCCGGATCGACCCCGCGCCGACGCGGTAATTGCCCCAGATCATCCGCATCAGCGTGGACTTGCCCGCCCCCGATGCCCCCGTCAGCGCCACGCATTCACTGGCACGCACCTGCAGGGTGGCACCGCGCATCACCTCGATCGCGACCGATCCCTGGGTATGCAGGACAAAACTTTTCGCGACATCGCGCAGGTCGATCATCGGCGCGTCCATGGCGGATGCGATGGGTGCGGCTTTTACTGTCGGGGCGATCATCTCGGTCTCCATGTCATCGTCGCCTCAGACCTGCAGGACCGAACTGACCAGCAGCTGCGTATAGGCATGCTGCGGATCGTCCAGCACCTGATCGGTCAGCCCCGCCTCGACCACGCGGCCGTCCTTCATCACCATCAGCCGATGCGCCAGAAGCCGCACCACGGCCAGATCATGGGTCACGACGATGGCCGAAAGGCCCATTTCGCGCACCAGCCCGCGCAACAGGTCCAGAAGGCGCGCCTGCACGCTGACATCAAGGCCCCCGGTCGGTTCGTCCATCAGCACAAGGCGTGGATGGGTCACCAGATTGCGGGCGATCTGAAGGCGTTGCTGCATGCCCCCCGAAAAGCTGCGCGGCGCGTCGTCGATGCGGGCGGCGTCGATCTCGACCCGGCCCAGCCAGTCGGTCGCGGTGCTGCGGATCCGGCCGTAATGCCGGGCGCCCACGGCCATCAGCCGCTCGCCGACATTGCCGCCGGCGCTGACACCCATGCGCAGGCCGTCGCGCGGGTTCTGATGCACGAAGGCCCAGTCGGTGCGGCCAAGCAGGCGCCGTTCGGGCTCGGCCATGGCAAGGACGTCGCGGATCGTGCCGTCGGGGCCGCGCCAGAGGACCTCGCCCGCGTCGGGCGTCAGATGGCCGGCAAGGCAGGACAGGAGCGTGGATTTGCCCGACCCGCTTTCACCGACGATGCCCATGACCTCGCCCGGCCAGAGGTCGAAGCCCACATCGGCGCAGCCGATGCGCGCGCCATAGCGCCGCGTCAGGCCCCGGACCTGCAGCAGCGGCACCTCGGGCATTGGCGTCGGCATGGCGTCCTGCCGATCGGCGGGCGGTGTCGAAAGTGCTGCCTCTGCGGTCATTCCCCGGCCTCCTGCAGCGGTGCCCCGAGCGCCCCGACATGCCCCGCCGCGCGGCGCGTGTTGCAATAGTCGGTGTCCGAGCAGACGAACATCCGCCCGCCGGCATCATCGGTGATCACCTCGTCCAGATAGCTGTCACGCGCCCCGCAGAGCGCACAGGGCGCGTCGGGCTTGGAGGCCTCGAACGGATAGTCGTCGAAATCGAGGCTCTCCACCCTGGTCCAGGGGGGCAGCGCATAGATCCGCTGCTCGCGCCCCGCGCCGAACAGCATCAGCGCGGGCGAGTGGTCAAGCTTGGGATTGTCGAAGCGCGGGATGGGCGAGGGGTCCATCACATAGCGCCCCTCGACCCGGACCGGATAGGCATAGGCCCGCGTGATCGCGCCATGGCGGGCGATATCCTCGTAAAGCCGCACCTGCATCAGCCCGTAATCGGCCAGCGCATGCATCCGCCGCGTCTCGGTCTCGCGCGGCTCAAGAAAGCGCAGAGGCTCGGGGATCGGTACCT
>JAFIEN010000190.1 GCA_020832515.1 Rubellimicrobium sp.
GGGGGGGTGTCCCCCCCCCCCCGCCGCCCGGCGCCAAGCGAACGGGGGGGTTAACCCCGCCCTACAGGCCGGGCAGCCTCAACCCGTGTTCCCGCGCGCAGGCCCGCGCGTCCTCGTATCCCGCATCGGCATGGCGCATCACGCCGGTCGCCGGGTCGTTCCACAGCACCCGCCCGATCCGCCGGTCGGCCTCTTCCGTCCCGTCGCAGCAGATCACCATGCCCGAATGCTGCGAGAACCCCATCCCCACGCCGCCGCCGTGGTGCAGGCTGACCCATGTCGCCCCGCTCGCGCAGTTCAGCATCGCATTCAGGAGCGGCCAGTCGCTGACCGCGTCCGAGCCGTCCTTCATGCCTTCCGTCTCGCGGTTGGGCGAGGCGACGGAGCCGCTGTCCAGATGATCCCGCCCGATCACCACCGGCGCCTTCAACTCGCCCGTCCGCACCATCTCGTTGATCGCCAGCCCCGCCCGGTGCCGGTCGCCAAGGCCGATCCACATGATCCGCGCGGGCAGGCCCTGAAAGGCGATGCGCTCCGCCGCCATATCCAGCCAGCGGTGCAGATGTGCATTCTCGGGGAACAGCTCCTTCATCCTTGCGTCGGTCTTGTGGATGTCCTCCGGGTCGCCCGACAAGGCACACCAGCGGAACGGGCCGACGCCGCGGCAGAAGAGCGGGCGGACATAGGCGGGCACGAAACCGGGGAAGGCGAAGGCATTCTCAAGCCCCTCGTCCCGTGCCACCTGCCGGATGTTGTTGCCGTAATCCAGCGTCGGCACGCCCGCATTCCAGAAGCCCACCATCGCCGCGACATGGGTCTTCATGCTGGCCCGCGCCGCCGCCTCGACCTCGGCCGGCGCGCTTTCCTGTTTCGCGCGCCATTCGGCGACGCTCCAGCCCCTGGGCAGGTAGCCGTGCAGCGGGTCATGGGCGCTGGTCTGGTCGGTGACCATGTCGGGGCGCGGCCCACCCGCCTGCATCCGGCGCAGGATCTCGGGGAACACCTCCGCCGCATTGCCGATCAGCGCCACGGATTTGGCCTCGCCCGCCTTTGTCCAGCCCTCGATCATCGCCAGCGCCTCGTCGAGCGTATGGGCCTTGGCGTCGCAATAGCGGGTGCGGATGCGGAAATCGGCGCGGGTCTCGTCGCATTCCACCGCGAGGCAACAGGCCCCCGCCATCACCGCGGCCAGCGGCTGCGCACCGCCCATGCCGCCAAGGCCCGCGGTCAGGATCCAGCGCCCTGTCAGGTTCCCGCCATAATGCTGGCGGCCGGCCTCGGCGAAGGTCTCGTAAGTGCCCTGAACGATGCCTTGCGTGCCGATATAGATCCACGACCCCGCCGTCATCTGGCCGTACATCATCAGGCCCTTGCGATCGAGTTCGTTGAAATGCGCCCAGGTCGCCCAATGCGGCACCAGGTTGGAATTGGCGATCAGCACGCGGGGGGCATCCGCATGGGTGCGAAAGATACCGACGGGCTTGCCGGATTGCACAAGCAGCGTCTCGTCCGCCTCCAGATCGCGCAGGGCGGCACAGATGCGGTCGAAATCCTCCCACGTGCGGGCCGCCCGCCCGATGCCGCCATAAACCACCAGCTCATGCGGGTTCTCGGCCACGTCGGGATGGAGGTTGTTCATCAGTATCCGCAAGGGCGCCTCGGTCAGCCAGCTTTTCGCGCTGATCTCGGGGCCGGTGGGCGGAAAGATGTCGCGGGCATTGTGGCGGGGGTTGGTCATGCGGCACCTTTCAGGTCGAGGGCAGCGAGGGCGGCGAGGGCGTGGAGGATCCCGGACAGGACGGGGCGAAGGGTCGCGGCCTTCCCTTCGTCATAGGCGAAGGGCGGCGCTTCCGTCGCCAGATGGGTGGACTGCGCCAGCTCCATCTGGATTGCGTGGATGCCGTCGCCGGGCTGCCCGTAGTGGCGCGTCGTCCAGCCCCCCTTGAAGCGGCCGTTGACCGCGACACTGCGGCCCGAGGCGCGGGCGATGCCTGTCGCCGCCGCTTCCACGCGCGGATCGCAGGAGGTGCCGGAGGCGGTGCCGATATTGAGGTCCGGCAAGGTGCCGTCGAACAGGTAGGGGATGCGCGAGCGGATCGAATGGCAATCGTAGAGCACCGCCACGCCATGCAGCGCCCGGACCCGGGTCAGCTCGGCCCGCAGCGCCGCGTGATAGGGCGCGTGGAAGGCGGTCAGCCTGTCGGCCACATCCTCCGGCCCCGGCGGATCGTCCCAGATCGCCTCTCCGTCGAAATCGGTCAGCGGGATAAGCCCGGTCGTGTTCTGCCCCGGATAGAGGCTGTCGTCCGATGGCGGGCGGTTCGCGTCGATGACATAGCGGTGGAAGGTCGCGCGCACCACGCTCACCCCGGGCAGAAGCCCGTCGTAGAGCCGGTCCACATGCCAATCGGTATCGGCAAGCCGCCTGCCGCGCGCGTTCAGCCGGGCGTGGATATCGTCCGGCAGCCATGTGCCCACATGCGGCATCCCCAGCACGATCGGGCCGTCGCCGCGCATGACCTCGACCGGCGTCACAGCGCAAACTCCAGCCCCGCCGCCTGCGCGAGCGTGCCCGAGGCGACAAGGGCGGAGGCCGCCTCGATATCGGGGGCAAGGTAGCGGTCATCCGTCAGCGGCGGACTGACCGCGCGGATCGCGGCCAGCGCCTCTTGCAGCCGATCCGAGGTGCGCAAGGGCACGCGAAAGCCGATGCCCTGCGCGGCGCAGAGCGCCTCGACGCCCAGGATGATCGACAGGTTGCGGGTCATCCGTCCCAGACGCCGCGCACCATGGGCCGCCATCGAGACATGGTCCTCCTGATTGGCCGAGGTGGGGGTGGAATCGGTCGAACAGGGGTTGGCGAGGTGCTTGTTCTCGCTCATCAGCGCCGCCGTCGTCACCTCGGCGATCATCAGGCCCGAGTTCAGCCCCGGCTCGGGCGTCAGGAACGGCGGCAGGTCGTGGCTGAGCGTCGGGTCCACCATCAGCGCCACCCGTCGCTGCGCGATGGCGCCGATCTCGGCCAGTGCCAGCGCGATGATATCGGCGGCGAATGCGACGGGTTCGGCATGGAAATTGCCGCCCGACAGGATGCCCGCCGCCGTCACCAGCGGATTGTCGGTGACGGCATTCGCCTCCGTCTCAAGGGTGGTGGCGGCGAAGCGCAACAGGTCAACGGCCGCGCCCACGACCTGCGGCTGGCAACGGATGCAATAGGGATCCTGCACGCGACTGTCGCCCTCGCGGTGGCTTTCACGGATCTCCGAGCCCTGCATCAGCGCCCGCATCGCGCCCGCCACCTCGATCTGGCCCTTGTGGCCGCGCAAGCTATGGATCTCCGGCTGCAGAGGCGCGGTCGAGCCCATGATCGCATCGGTCGAGAGGCAGGCGGTGACAAGGCTGGCCGAGGCCAGCCGCCAGCCATCGAACAGCGCGGCAAGCGCCAGCGCGGTGGAAAACTGCGTGCCGTTGATCAGCGCCAGCCCCTCTTTCGGCCCAAGCACCACCGGCGAAAGCCCCGCCCGCGCCAGCGCCGCGCCCCCCGGCAGGCGCGCGCCCGCGACCGTGGCCTCGCCTTCGCCGATCATCACGGCGGTCATGTGGGCCAGTGGTGCAAGATCGCCCGAGGCCCCGACCGACCCCTGCACCGGGATCACCGGGGTCACGCCTGCCGCCAGCATCCCTTCGATCAGCGCGACGACCTGCGTGCGCACGCCCGAGGCTCCGCGGCCAAGGCTGAGCAGCTTCAGCGCCATCATCAGCCGCGTGGTCGCTTCGTCCAGCGCCTCGCCCACGCCGCAGCAATGCGACAGGATCAGGTTGCGCTGCAGCGCCTCGGTATCGCCCGCCGCTATCTTGACCGAGGCCAGCTTGCCGAAGCCCGTGTTCACGCCATAGACCGCCGCCCCGCCCTGCGCGGCCTCGCGCACCTGCCGGGCGGCGGCCTCGACGCGCGGCAGGCAAGCCGGGTCAAGCCGCGCGGGGCTCCCCTCGCGCCAGAGCGCCTCGAGTGTGGCAAGCCCGGTCTGGCCGGGGGTCAGCGTCAGCATCTTTCGCCCTTCCGATAGCGCGCGTGCAGCGGGTTGAAGCCGATCCGCCAGCACAGTTCGGCGGGGCTTGCGACATCCCAGACGGCAAGGTCGGCCACAGCACCGGCTGCGATCCGGCCATGGTCGGGCAGGCCCAGCGCGCGAGCGGCGTGTGAGGTTACGCCGCGCAGCGCCTCCCACGGCGTCAGACGGAAGAGCGTGCAGCCCATGTTCATCGTCAGCACCAGCGAATGCAGCGGCGAGGAGCCGGGGTTGAGGTCGGTCGCCAGCGCCATCGGCACGCCATGGGCGCGGAAGGCCGCCACCGGTGGCGCCTGCGTTTCGCGCAGGGCGTAGAAGGCCCCCGGCAGCAGGACCGCGACCGTGCCCGAGGTGGCCATCGCGCTTGCATCCGCCTCGGTCGCATATTCCACATGGTCGGCCGACAGCGCGCCGTACCGCGCCGCCAGCGCCGTGCCGCCCATGTGACTGAGTTGTTCTGCATGCAGCTTCACCGGCAGGCCCAGCGCGCGGGCCGCATCGAACAGGCGGGCGATCTGGGTGGTGTCGAAGGCGATCCCCTCGCAGAAGCCGTCCACCGCATCGACCAGACCTTCCGCATGGGCGGCGCGCAGGGCGGGCAGGCAGACCTCGTCAAGATAGGCGTCCGCCCGGCCCTTGTAGTCGGCCGGGCAGGCATGGGCACCAAGAAAGCTGGTGACGATCGTCACCGGACGCAGCCGACCCAGCGCGCGGGCGGCGCGGAGCATCCGCAACTCCGTATCAAGGTCCAGTCCGTAGCCCGATTTCACCTCGACCACCGTCACACCTTCGGCGATCAGCGCGTCCAGCCGCGGCAGGGCGGCGGCGACCAGCGCCGCCTCATCGGCCCCACGGGTGGCGGCCACGGTGGACAGGATCCCGCCGCCCGCGCGGGCGATCTCCTCATAACTCGCGCCGTTCAGCCGCGCCTCGAACTCTCCCGCGCGGTCGCCGCCAAAGACCAGATGCGTGTGGCAGTCGATCAGGCCCGGCGTGACAAGCCGCCCCTCCATGTCCTGCCGCGCCGCCCCGGTGAATTCCCCAGGCAACTCCGCCCCCGGCCCCGCCCAAAGGATGCGCCCGCCCTCGATGACCACGGCCCCCGCTTCGATCAGCCGGTCCTCGGGGGCATCGAGCGGGGCGAGGCGGGCGTTGGACAGGACCTGTGGCAAGGGGCCTCCGGACGGGATTGGGGTTGTCATGTGCTGTGTTATTCATAATATGTCTGCACATATTATCTGCCGTCAACCCGATTCGAAGGGACCGCGCATGACGATCCTCTGGGCCGAACAGGTGCTTCTGCCGGATGGCTGGGCGCGGGACGTGCGCATCGTCCTTGCCGCCGACGGCCGCATCGCCAGCGTGACGCCGGACAGCCCGCCCGAAGGCGCGCGGCACAGGGTCCTGCTGCCCGCGCCGGCGAACCTGCATTCCCATGCCTTCCAGCGCGCCATGGCCGGGCTGACGGAATCCCGTGGCCCCGACCCCGGCGACAGCTTCTGGACCTGGCGACAACTGATGTTCCGCTTCCTTGACCGGCTTTCGCCCGAGGATGTGCAGGCCATCGCCGCCTTCGTGCAGATGGAGATGCTCGAGGCGGGCTATGCCTGCAATGTGGAGTTCCACTATCTCCACCACCGCCCCGGCGGCGCGCCCTACGACGACCTGTCCGAGATGTCGGCCCGCATCGCAGCCGCCACTGCCACAAGCGGGATCGGGCTGACGCTCCTGCCGGTGCTTTATCAGTTTGGCGGCTGCGACCGCCGCCCCCTTGGCGCAGGTCAGGTCCGCTTCGGCAACGACCCCGCCCGCTTTGCCCGGCTGCTCGAAGGGGCCGCGCGCGCGCTTGCCCCCCTGCCCGCCGACACCGCGCTGGGCACCGCGCCGCACAGCCTGCGCGCCGTGGCCCCCGAGGCGCTGGCCGAGGTCGCCCGCCTGCATCCCGGCCCGCTGCACATGCATCTGGCCGAGCAGCAGGCCGAGGTCGATGAGGTGCAGGCCGCATGGGGCGCGCGGCCCGTGCGCTGGCTTCTGGACAATGCGCAGGTGGATCCCCGCTGGTGCCTGATCCATTGCACCCGGATGCAGCCCGAGGAAACGCGCGCCCTTGCCGCCACGGGTGCCATCGCGGGGCTGTGCCCGATCACCGAATCCTCGCTGGGCGACGGCATCTTCGACGGGGTCCGCTGGACCGGCGCGGGGGGTGCGTTCGGCGTGGGGTCCGACAGCAACATCCGCATTTCCCTGTCCGAGGAACTGCGCACGCTCGACTATTCCCAGCGCCTGCGCGACCACTCGCGCGCGGCGCTGGCGACGCCGGACAAATCCACCGGGCGTGTCCTGTTCGAGGGCCCGGTACCGGGCGGCGCGCAGGCGCCAGGGCCCGAGAGTGGCGGGATCCCGGCAGGCCTCAGGGACCACCTTCTGGCGCTTGACGGGACGGCGGTCGATCTGGCGGGGCGGCAGGGGGACCGCATCCTGGACGCCTGGATCTTTGCCGGCGACGACCGGATGGTGCGCGAGGTCTGGTCGGCCGGGCGGCATCTGGTGCGGGACGGGCGGCACATCGCGCGCGGGGCGATCACGGCCGACTATGCCCGCACCCTGGAAAGGCTGGCCGATGCACTCTGACACGGGCAAGCCCCCCACCGGCTGGCAGGCGATCCGCGACGATGTGGTCGCCCGGATCCGAGCGCGCGACTGGCCCCCGGGCGGCGCCATCCCGCATGAGGCAGCGCTTGCGCAGGACTATGGCTGTGCCCGCTCAACCGTGAACCGTGCGCTGCGCGATGTGGCGGCGATGGGCCTGATCGACCGCCGCCGCAAGGCAGGCAGCCGCGTGGCCCTTGCCCCTGCCCGCCGCGCGACGCTCGATATTCCGCTGATCGAGGCTGAGGTCACGGCCCGCGGGCAGAGCTATGGATATGCGCTCTTGTCGCGCGACCACGGCCCCGCGCCACTGGCCGTCTGCGCCCGCCTTGGTCTGCCGCAGGGCGCCCCCCTCCTGCACCTGACCGCGCTGCACCTGGCCGATGGCCAGCCTCATATGGCCGAAGACCGCTGGATCAATCCCGAGGCGGTGCCGGGCCTGCTCGACGTCGACTTCACGACCGTCAGCGCCAATGCCTGGCTGGTGCGCAACATGCCCTATTCCGAGGGCGAACTGATCCTGACCGCCACCCAGGCCGACGCCCCCCGGGCCGAGGCGCTCGACTGCGCCGAAGGGGCCGCCCTCTTCACCATGGAGCGGGTGACCTGGATCGACGACCGCCCGATCACGCTGGTTCGCCAGTTCTACGCGCCGGGCCACCGCGTCGTCACGCAGCTCTGACGCAAGGCCCGCCACCCGGACCCACGTCACCTTGCCCTTCGCTGAGGCCGAAATACTCCGGGGGCCGGGGGGCAGCGCCCCCCGCGTCTCCACCCCGTGTGACGCCGCCCGATGCGGTCAGCCTCAGGGCCGCGCGAAGGCGCTGAAAGGGTTGTCCTCGGTCAACTGCCTGACAGTCGCCTCGTCCACCCCGACCTCGGACAGAAGCGGCAGGAACGGGCCGAAAAGATGCGTCCAGGGCCGGGGCGCGCCGCCACCCGGCTGGGCCGGGTCATACCACCCCAGATCGTGGCTCAGCAGAAGCTGGCCGCCGAACCCTTCTTCAATCACCCGCAGGATCAGGTCGATCACCTCGGCATCCTCGGACCGGCCGACATGGTCGTATTCGATCCATGCCCCGCGCTCGGCCACGGCAAGGTTCAGGCCGAAATCCCGCTCCTCCTGCGTATGGATCGAGATGAAGCGGTCGGCGCGATACCCTTCGGCCTCGATGATGTCGAGCTGGTCCATGACCACCCGCCCCCGGATCGTGTGGCTGCCGATCACCGCGCCCGTCCGCGCCCCCGCCCGGGCCGCCGCGCGCAGCACCTTCGCCTCGATGGGCGTGATCCCGTCGTCGCCTGCGCTGACCTTGATCCAGCCCGCCTTGAACGGCGCCTCGTCGAAGCCTTCGGTCAGTTCGCGCACCATCCAGTCCTCCAGCGCCGCTTCGCTGGCGTCGCGCACGAAGGGCGTGATCCAGGGCTCGCGGTAGCTGCCCGTGGGCACGACGATGGGAAAGCCCGTCGCCCTTGAGACGGCAAGGTCCAGATCCGGCCGCCGCCCCACGCCGAGGGTGGAACATTC
>JAFIEN010000191.1 GCA_020832515.1 Rubellimicrobium sp.
GGGGCAGCAAGCAACCTCCTCACACATTGATGGTTAGCTGGGCGGGGATTTTGCGACATGCTGGGATTGGGAACGCTTACCAGGAAGGTGTTCGGGACACCGAACGACCGCAAGGTAAAGTCCGTCCGACCGCTTGTCGAACGGATCAACGCGCTCGAGCCCGAGTTTCAGGCGCTGACCGACGATGGTCTGAAGGACCGGACCGAGAAACTGGCCAAGCGCGCCATGGGCGGCGAAAGCCTTGAAGACCTTCTGCCCGAGGCCTTTGCCAACTGCCGCGAGGCTGCACGCCGCGCCCTGGGCCTGCGGGCGTTCGACGTGCAGCTCATGGGCGGGATCTTCCTGCATCAGGGCAATATCGCCGAGATGAAGACGGGCGAGGGCAAGACCCTTGTCGCCACCTTCCCCGCCTATCTGAACGCGCTTGCGGGCAAGGGCGTGCATGTGGTGACGGTCAACGATTACCTTGCAAAGCGCGACGCGGAATGGATGGGCAAGGTCTATGCGGCACTTGGCCTGACCACGGGCGTCGTCTATCCCCAGCAGCCCGAGGCCGACAAGAAGGCAGCCTATGCCGCCGACATCACCTATGCCACGAACAACGAACTGGGGTTCGACTATCTGCGCGACAACATGAAGTCGGACCTCGCGCAGATGAACCAGCGCGGGCACAACTTCGCCATCGTGGACGAGGTGGACAGCATCCTTGTCGACGAGGCGCGGACGCCGCTGATCATCTCGGGTCCCGCGCAGGACCGCTCGATGCTCTATACGGCTGTCAATGCGGTCATCCCGCAGCTGCGCGAGACGGATTTCACCATCGACGAAAAGACCCGCAACGTCACCTTCACCGATGATGGCAACGACTATCTGGAAGAGCTGCTGCTCAAGGCCGGCATCCTGCCCGAGGGGCAAAGCCTCTATGATCCGGAAAGCACGACGATCGTGCACCATGTCAACCAGGGGCTGCGGGCCCACAAGCTGTTCCAGAAGGACAAGGATTACATCGTTCGCGAAGACGGCGTCGTCCTGATCGACGAATTCACCGGCCGCATGATGATCGGGCGGCGCTTGTCCGAAGGGCTGCATCAGGCCATCGAGGCGAAGGAAGGCGTGAAGATCCAGCCCGAGAACGTCACTCTGGCAAGCGTCACCTTCCAGAACTACTTCCGCCTGTACGACAAGCTGGCCGGCATGACCGGCACCGCCCTGACCGAGGCCGAGGAATTCATGGAGATCTACGGCCTTGGCGTGGTCGAGGTCCCCACCAACCGCCCCGTCGCGCGAACGGATGAGCACGACCAGGTCTACCGGACCGCGCGCGAGAAATTCGACGGGGTCGTCGCCGCCATCAAGGAGGCGCACGAAAAAGGTCAGCCGATCCTTGTCGGCACCACCTCGATCGAGAAGTCCGAATTCCTGAGCAGCCTTCTGAAAAAGGAAGGTGTGCCCCACAACGTCCTGAACGCGCGCCAGCACGAACAGGAGGCCCAGATCGTGGCCGACGCCGGCCGCCCCGCTGCCGTGACCATCGCCACCAACATGGCCGGCCGCGGGACCGACATCCAGTTGGGCGGCAATGTCGAGATGAACGTGATGCAGGCGCTGGCCGCCGATCCGACCGCCCATCCCGACCAGTTGCGCGCCCGGATCGAGGCCGAACATGCCGAAGACAAGGCCAAGGTGCTGGCCGCCGGGGGCCTGTTCGTGCTGGCGACCGAACGCCACGAAAGCCGCCGGATCGACAACCAGCTGCGGGGTCGGTCGGGTCGTCAGGGCGATCCGGGGCGGTCGGTCTTCTTCCTGTCGCTCGAGGATGACCTGATGCGGATCTTCGGCTCCGACAGGCTGGATGCCGTGCTCTCGAAGCTCGGGATGAAGGATGGCGAGGCGATCGTGCATCCCTGGGTGAACAAGTCGCTCGAACGTGCCCAGGCCAAGGTCGAGGCGCGCAACTTCGACATCCGGAAGCAGCTTCTCAAGTTCGACGACGTGATGAACGAACAGCGCAAGGTGATCTTCAGCCAGCGCCGCGAGATCATGGAAGCAGCCGAGGTCGCCGAGATTGCGGCCGACATGCGCCATCAGGTGATCGACGATCTGGTCGACGGCGCGATGCCGCCCCGCAGCTATCCGGACCAGTGGGAAACCGAGATCCTGCAGGCCGAGGTCAAGGAAAAGCTGGGTCTCGACCTGCCCGTCGCCGACTGGGCGGCCGAGGAAGGCGTCGATCAGGAGGTCATCCGCGACCGCCTGATCGCCCAGTCCGACCAGGCGATGGAGGAAAAGACAGCCGCCTTCGGCGCCGAGACGATGCGCAACATCGAAAAGCAGCTGCTGTTGCAGACGATCGATGCCAAGTGGCGCGAACATCTGCTCAAGCTCGAGCATCTGCGTTCGGTCGTGGGGTTCCGCGGCTATGCGCAGCGCGATCCGCTCAACGAATACAAGACCGAGAGTTTCCAGCTCTTCTCGAGCCTGCTCGACAGCCTGCGCGAGGATGTGACGCAGAAGCTCTCGCAGATCCGGCCGATGACGCAAGAGGAGCAGCAGATGATGCTGCGCCAGGTGGTGGAGCAGCAACGCCGGGCGCAGGCTGCCGTGGCGGGGGCCGCGCCGCCGGCAATTGCCGGGGGGGATGTCGAGGTCGCCGAGGCACCCGTCGAGGGGCCGGCACAGGCAGGGTCCCGCCCGGCGGTCGCCTTCAACGAGGCCGACCCCACCACCTGGGGCAACCCTGCGCGAAACGATCCTTGCCCCTGCGGATCGGGTCGCAAGTTCAAGCATTGCCACGGACGGCTTTGAGGCGGAACCGGGGCAGGTCTGCCTCTGGTCGGCCCGAATTGGGCCTTGATGAAATCACCGGCCGGCCCATCTCGGGCCACCTTTGAAGGACAGAGTGTTTCCAGAACCTTTATGGTGAAGGAGACACGCTCATGTCCCGGATTGGTCAGATCATGGTCGCCTGTGGCACCTTCTCGGTGGCGCTGGGGATCGGCTTCGTGATGCAGAACGGCGACGCGCTGGCCGCACGGTTCAGCGATCTTCCGCCGACCCCGGCCAATGGGGCGCAACCCGCTCAGGCCACAGGGGCGGTCGCGCGGGCCGGAGGGTTCGACATCGACAGCCGCGGCGCAGCCCGCGTGGCCGAAACGGTGCGCGGGATGCACAGCATCGCGATGCCGCAGCCGGTCATGGCCCGCTCCGCACCGATCCCGAGCGTCGGAGCGGAGGACGCGGCCCCGGTGGTCCTCGCCGCGCTGGAAGCCCAAGAGCCGACGGACGGGTTCGACGGGCCGGGCCTGTCACTGGATGCGCCGCAGGGCGATCCGGCCCGATGCGGGGTGACATTGGCGGCAACGGCTGCCCCGGCGGCAATGGTCGATCTGGTGCTCGACGCGCCCTGCGCGCCGGACCTACAGGCGACAATCCACCACCAGGGCATGATGTTCTCGGTCCTGACAGATGCGGCCGGGCAGGCACGCCTCTCTGTTCCGGCCCTCGCCGAAGCCGCGGTCTTCGTTGCCGATATCGCAGGCGGCGACGGGGCGGTGGCGGTTGTCGATATCCCGGATCTTCAGCTTTACGATCGGGCGATTCTGATGTGGCAGGGCCACGACGGGCCCGAAATTCACGCGCTGGAATTCGGTGCCGCGTACGGCACGCCGGGACATGTCTGGCACAACCAGCCCGGCAGTCCCGGCCTGGCTCTTGCCGGTCAGGGCGGCTTCCTTACCCGGTTGGGTGATCCGGACTCGGCATCCCGGCTCATGGCCGAGGTGTATACCTATCCCTCGGGCACGACCGCCCGGGACGGCGTCGTCGTCTTTTCTGTCGAAGCTCCGGTCACGCAGGAAAACTGCGGACGGGTGGTCGTTGCGCAGACGATCCAGCTTTCGCCGGGGATCGTCCCCTTTTCGCGTGACCTTGAACTCAACATGCCCGATTGCGATGCCGTCGGGGAATTCCTTGCGGTCAGGCACCTCCTGCTCGATCTGACTGTCGCGGCGAAGTAAGGCGCGGAGTCACAAAAGACCCTGCGCGCGGAAGCTGATCTCGCGCGATTTGCCGATCACAAGGTGATCATGGACCGCAATCCCCAGCGCGCGGGCAGCCGCGTCGATCTGTGCCGTCATTTCGATGTCGGCGGATGACGGGGTCGGGTCGCCCGACGGGTGATTGTGGACCAGGATCAGCGCGCTGGCATTCAGTTCCAGCGCCCGCTTGACCACCTCGCGCGGGTAAACGGGAACATGATCGACGGTGCCCTGTGCCTGCTGTTCATCGGCGATGAGCACGTTCTTGCGATCAAGAAAGAGGATGCGGAACTGTTCGGTCTCGCGATGCGCCATGACGGTGTGGCAATAGTCGAGGACTGCATCCCAGCTCGAGATGACATGACGTTGGATCACCCGTGCGCGGGCCATGCGATGCGCAGCCGCTTCGGTCACCTTCAGCGCGGTCACCACTGCCTCGCCCACACCTTCGACCTGCATCAGCCGGCTTTGCGGAGCTGACAGGACCCTTGCAAAATCCCCGAACGTATCCAGCAGGCGCCGGGCAAGCGGCTTGACATCCTGCCGGGGGATTGCCTGGAACAGGAGCAGTTCCAGCATCTCGTAATCCGGCAGCGCGGTCGCGCCCCCGTCGAAGAATCTTTGCCGAAGGCGCTGACGGTGGTCACGAATGTAGCTGGGCAACCTTGCGCCCCGTTCGATCTGTGTGCCGGTATCCGATGCCGCCTCGGGGGGGGCGGCAGGGTCGAACAGCGGCAAGATTTCCTGAAAGGCACGATGCTGGGTCATGTCCAGAGTGTCACCGACTGCGGTAAAGGATCCCTTAAGCGGGGTCGGGTTTTTCTGCCGCTCAGCCCTTCATCGAATCCCAGAAATTCTTGACGGCCGAGAAGAAACCTTCGGACTGGGGATTGTTTTCCTCGCTCAGCTTGTCGAATTCGCGCAGCAGTTCCTTTTGACGCGATGTCAGGTTGACCGGTGTCTCGACCGCCAGTTCGATGAACATGTCGCCGATGTCCTTGCTGCGCAGGGCCGGCATCCCCTTGCCGCGCAGCCGCATCTGGCGGCCGGACTGGCTGCCTTCGGGGATCTTGACCCGGCTTTTCCCGCCGTCGATCGTCGGTACTTCGATGTCGCCGCCAAGGGCCGCCGACGCCATCGAGACGGGCACGCGGCAGTACAGGTCGTTGCCGTCGCGCTGGAACAGCGGATGATCGCGCACCTCGATGAAGATATACAGATCGCCCGTCGGCCCGCCTCTCAGGCCGGCCTCGCCCTCGCCGGCCAGACGGATTCGGGTGCCGGTCTCGACCCCGGCAGGAATGTTCACCGAGAGGGACTTTTCCTTCTCGACCCGGCCGGCCCCGTTGCAGGCCTTGCAGGGGTTCTTGATGATCTGGCCCAGCCCGTTGCAGGTGGGGCAGGTGCGTTCGACGGTGAAGAAACCCTGCTGCGCCCGCACCTTGCCCATGCCGGAGCAGGTCGGGCAGGTTTGCGGCTCGCTGCCGCCTTCGGCACCCGTGCCGCTGCAGCTTGTGCAGACGACGGCCGTCGGGATCGTCAGGGTCTTGTGCAGACCGGCATAGGCCTCTTCCAGCGTGATTCGCAGGTTGTAGCGGAGGTCATTGCCCCGGGACGCCCTGGCCCGGCCCCCGGCAGCGCCGCGCCCGCCCATGAAATCTCCGAAGAGATCGTCGAACACATCCGAAAATGCACTCGCAAAATCCCCTTGGGGCCGGAAGCCGCCCTGGCCGGGTCGTGCACTGGCGCCATTGCCGCCTTCGAAGGCGGCATGACCGAATCGGTCATAGGCGGCCTTCTTGTCGGCATCCTTCAGGATGTCATAGGCCTCGTTCACTTCCTTGAACTGGGCCTCGGCATTCGGATTGTCGGCGTTGCGGTCGGGGTGAAGCTCCTTGGCCTTCGTACGATAGGCCTTCTTGATCTCCTCGGCGCTGGCACCGCGGGAAACGCCAAGTGTTTCATAGAAATCGCGTTTTGCCATCGGCCTATTTCCTCTTCGACACAGGGGAGGCCGGCCCCTGCAGGAGCCGGCCCTCTGGTGCCAAGTGACTTAGCGCCGACGGTCGTCGTCGCCCAGATCCTCGAAATCGGCGTCGACGATGGTATCATCGTCATCGGCCCGTCCGCGTGGGGCATCGCTGTCCGCAGGCCCGTCGGATGCTTCGGCGCTGGCCTTGTAGATCGCCTCGCCCAGCCGCATGGCCGCTTCGGTCACGTTCTGGATGCCCGAGCGGATCTTGTCGGCATTTTCGCCATCGACCTCGTCCTTGAGCGCGGCGATGGCCAGTTCGATCGCCTCGACCGTCGACGGATCGACCTTGTCGCCATGCTCCTCGATCGACTTTTCGGTCGAATGGATCAGGCTTTCGGCCTGGTTGCGCGCCTCGACCAGTTCACGACGCTTCTTGTCGTTCTCGGCATTGGCTTCGGCATCCTTGACCATCTTTTCGATCTCGTCGTCCGACAGACCGCCCGACGCCTGGATCGTGATCTTCTGCTCCTTGTTGGTGCCCTTGTCCTTGGCGCTGACCGACACGATCCCGTTGGCGTCGATGTCGAAGGTCACCTCGATCTGGGGCATGCCGCGCGGGGCAGGGGGGATCTGTTCCAGGTTGAACTGGCCCAGCATCTTGTTGTCGGCGGCCATCTCGCGCTCGCCCTGGAACACCCGGATCGTGACGGCGTTCTGGTTGTCCTCGGCGGTCGAGAAGATCTGGCTTTTCTTCGTCGGGATCGTCGTGTTGCGGTCGATCAGACGGGTGAACACGCCGCCCAGGGTTTCGATCCCCAGCGACAGGGGCGTGACGTCCAGCAGGACCACATCCTTGACGTCGCCCTGCAGCACGCCCGCCTGAATGGCCGCGCCCAGCGCCACAACCTCATCGGGGTTGACGCCCTTGTGGGGTTCCTTGCCGAAGAACTTGGTCACTTCTTCCACGACCTTGGGCATCCGGGTCATGCCGCCGACCAGCACCACCTCGTCGATATCCGAGGTGGACAGGCCAGCATCCTTGAGCGCGGCGGCGCAGGGCTTCATCGAGGCCTTGATCAGGTCGCCGACAAGCTGTTCCAGCTTGGCGCGGGTCAGCTTCATCACCATGTGCAGCGGCTGCCCGTTCGATCCCATCGAGATGAACGGCTGGTTTATTTCGGTCGTGGTGGCCGACGACAGTTCGATCTTCGCCTTTTCGGCCGCTTCCTTGAGGCGCTGAAGCGCCATCTTGTCCTTGCTCAGATCGACGCCGTTCTCTTTCTTGAACTCGTCGGCAAGGTAATTGACGATCCGCATGTCGAAATCTTCGCCACCAAGGAACGTGTCGCCGTTGGTGGATTTGACCTCGAACAGGCCGTCGTCGATTTCAAGGATGGTCACATCGAACGTGCCGCCGCCAAGGTCATAGACGGCGATGGTGCGCGTCTCTTTCTTGTCGAGGCCATAGGCGAGGGCGGCCGCGGTGGGTTCGTTGATGATGCGCAGCACCTCGAGGCCCGCGATCTTGCCGGCGTCCTTGGTGGCCTGACGCTGGGCGTCGTTGAAATAGGCGGGCACGGTGATGACGGCCTGCGTCACTTCCTCGCCCAGATAGCTTTCGGCGGTTTCCTTCATCTTCTGCAGGATGAAGGCGCTGATCTGGCTGGGGGAATACTTTTCGCCGCGCACCTCGACCCAGGCGTCGCCGTTGCCGCCATTGACGATGTTGTAGGGAACCAGCTTCTGGTCCTTCGTCACCTCGGCATCGTCGACGCGGCGGCCGATCAGGCGCTTGACGGCGAAGATGGTGTTTTCCGAATTGGTCACGGCCTGCCGCTTGGCGGGCTGGCCGACAAGGCGTTCATCCTCGGTGAAGGCGACGATCGAGGGCGTCGTCCGCGCGCCTTCGGCATTTTCGATCACACGGGGCTGAGAGCCGTCCATGATGGCGACGCAGGAGTTCGTGGTCCCGAGGTCGATACCGATTACTTTTGCCATTGTTCAAATCCCTTTCTCAGGCGGTTTGAGCGGCAGGGGCCCGTTCAGGCACCCCGGCCTTCTGGTTGGACGCGACAGGAATGTGACTGCCCGCCGCCGGTCTTCGGGCTATATAGGAGGCACGACGGGGGCCTGCAACGGGGCCACCCGGGTT
>JAFIEN010000192.1 GCA_020832515.1 Rubellimicrobium sp.
GGGGCGGGGGGCCGGGGGGGGGAACCCCGCCGGGCGGCCCCAGGGTGGCGGGGGGGCGCGCCCCCCCGCACCCCCCGGAGTATTTCGACCAAAGCGAATGGGCAGTGCAGCGGTGGCTTCGGCTGAGGGCGCACCGCATCGGCGGGCGAAGCTGGGGCGGCGGTCGTTGTCGCCGCGCGTCTGATCCAGGGCGATGCCCGGGGCGAGGGGCGGTCATGCCTCGAAATCCGGCCCCGGAGCGCGGTGCCTTGCAGCACGGTGAAGCTGCGGTCGTCCGTGGTCGGGCGGCGCGGCCGCTTGCCTGGCGCGGAAGGGCTGTTGCGGAAAGCCTGCGCGCAGGTGCAGGCGTGCATCAGGGCAGGATCGCGTCCGGTCCGGGCGGGCCCCGCATCAGACCGCAAAAGCATCGTATTGTCGGCGATCTGGCGGCCCGGCGCGACAGCCGCGGGCAATGGTCGGGCAGTGCCCGATGGCGGGGAGGTGGCGGCCCTCGGTCGGAAAGCGATGCATCCGCTAAAGTGAGGCGTGGTCGGTTAGGCACTTGACACCGACCCGGCTCTCCTCAAACTTTGAGTAATCGCTCAATGACTGTGTGATCATTGGGCGATGCGGCCGGGTTGCCACGGGTTCGCTGACCGGAGGTGCTGCGGTCCGCGACGGTTGGAAGGGCGGTGCGGGCGCAGCGAGACGGCCGCCGGGGTGGACGGGAGAAACGGGTTGGGACTTGACGATGCAGCGTCTGCGAACGGCGATGGCAGAGCGGTGGCAGCCCGATGTCCTGCCGCCGGCTCCGCTCCGCAAGTTCCGGCGGGGGTCATCACATCATGACCGAAGCCAGTGAGCCGATCCTCTCTGCGGGCACCGGCTCGATGTCGAAGACGGGCCGTCTGACGACCCTGCTCTATCGGCATGAAGCCTTGCGCGGCTACGTCCTGATGAGCCCGACCCTGATCATCATGATGATCGGGATCGCGATCCCCTTTCTCATCCTCATCGTGATGAGCTTCTGGACCCGGGTCGGGACCGAGCTGATCATGACGCCGACGATCACGAATTATGCGCGCGCCTTCAGTGAGCCGATCTTTGCCGAACTGTTCTGGCGCACCTTCTCGATGTCGGGCATGGCGACGGTCGCGACCGTCGTGTTGTGCTATCCGATGGCCTATTTCGTGGCCTTTCACGTGCATCGCAACAAGCTGATGTGGCTGGTGCTTGTGACCTTGCCGTTCTGGATCAGCTATCTTCTGCGCATCTTC
The DNA here is from genome assembly GCA_020832515.1 of Rubellimicrobium sp. Lineage (GTDB taxonomy): Bacteria > Pseudomonadota > Alphaproteobacteria > Rhodobacterales > Rhodobacteraceae > JAFIEN01. The sequence goes on from JAFIEN010000192.1 coordinate 1,257, forward strand.
GTCTGGCGGGTGATCCTGGGCTGGGAAGGCATGATCAACTCGGGCCTGATTGCGGTGGGGCTGATCGAGGCGCCGCTTGAATTCCTGCTCTACAGCCGCTCGGCGGTGGTCATCACGCTGACGCATTCCTGGGCTGCCTTCGCGATCCTGCCGCTTTACGTCTCGCTCGAGAAGATCGACAGGTCGCTGCTCGAGGCCGCGACCGATCTGGGCGACGGGCCGGCCGCGCGGTTTTTCCGGATCACGCTGCCACTGTCGATGCCGGGCGTGATCGCGGCGACCTTTCTGATCTTCATCCCGACGATGGGCGAATTCATCACGCCGACGCTGGTCGGCGGGCCGGACAGCACGATGCTGGGCAACCTGCTGCAGGCGCAGTTCGGTGCGCTGAACAATCCGCCGATGGGGGCGACGCTGTCGATCCTGCTCATGCTGTGGATTGCGGCGATCGGTGTGGCGTTCCTGTATCTCACGCGTCTGGCCAGGGATCGGTCATCATGACGGATATCCCTCATCTCCAGCGGCCGAACCGGGCGCTTCAGTTCTACGCCGCGCTTTTTCTGATCGTGCTCTATGTGCCGATCCTGCTGATCCCGCTGTTCGCATTCAACGACTCGATCTACGTGCGCTTTCCGCTGCAAGGCTTCACCACGCGATGGTTCGTCGAACTGTGGGACCGCCAGCCGGTCTGGGATGCGTTCGGGAACAGCCTCCGGGTGGGGGTCGCGGTGTCGATCATCTCGACCATCCTGGGCGTGATCACGGCGCGTGCGATCACGCGCTACAGGATGCCGGGCAAGACGGTGCTGGTCGGCTTCGTCATGACGCCGCTGATCGTGCCCTCGATCATCTTCGGGGTGGCGCTTCTGGTGGTCATCAGCCGCATCGACCTGATCCGGCCGACGCTTTACACTGTCGCGCTTGGCCATGTGATCGTCTGCCTGCCCTTCGCGGTGGCCACGCTGATCCCGCGCTTCGAGGGCTTCGACGCCTCGATCGAAGAGGCATCGGCCGATCTGGGCGAAAACGGCTGGTGGACCTTCTGGCGCGTGACCTTTCCGGGGGTCATGCCGGGCATCGTGGCCAGCATGCTGCTGACCTTCGTCATCTCGTTCGATGAATTCGTGATGGCCTTTTTCCTGTCGGGCAATGAAGTGACCCTGCCGATCCTGATCTGGAGCCAGCTTCGCTTTTCCCAGCAATTCCCGTCGATCCTCGCGCTGGCCACATTGATCCTGTTCTTCTCCATCCCGCTGATCCTGCTGGCGATGTGGATCAACCGGCTTGGCCTCGCGCCCGGCCAAATCGAAGGAGACGGTGCGTGACCACCAGCGATGCCTTCATCTCCATCCGCGAGGTCTCGAAGTATTTCGGCACGTTCAAGGCGATCGACACCGTGTCGCTCGACATTGCCGGGGGCGAGTTCTTCTCGCTTCTGGGGGCCTCGGGGTCGGGCAAGACGACGCTTCTGCGGATGCTGGCCGGGTTCGAGCCGACGACCCAGGGAGAGATCCATATCGACGGCATGCCGATGTCGCCCGTTCCGCCGCATCAGCGCCCGGTGAACATGGTGTTCCAGAGCTATGCGATCTTCCCGCATCTGAATGTGCGCGACAATATCGCCTATGGCCTGCGCAAGGCGAAGCTGCCGCGCGAACAGCGTTACGCGATGGTCGACCGCATGCTCGAGCTGATCAAGCTGCCGGGCTATGGCCTGCGCCGCGCGAACGAACTGTCGGGCGGCCAGAGGCAGCGTGTGGCACTGGCGCGCGCGCTGATCCTGCGTCCCAAGGTGCTGCTGCTGGACGAACCCCTGGGCGCGCTGGACAAGCAGCTGCGCGAGCAGATGCAGCTTGAGCTGCGCGCGTTGCAGCGCAAGGTCGGGATCACCTTCGTCTTCGTGACCCACGATCAGGAAGAGGCGCTGACCCTGTCCGACCGGATCGCCGTGATGGAGGGCGGGCGCATCCTTCAGGTCGATACGCCGGGCGGACTGTACGAGGCGCCAAGGTCGCGTGCGGTTGCCAGCTTCATCGGCAGCATGAATTTCTTCGCCGGTCAGGTCCGGCGCAACGGCGCCCATGACGCTGCCATCGAGACCGAGGGTCTGGGCACGATCACCGTGCCCGGCGACAGTCTGCGCCATGCCGATGGCGCCGCGGTGCAGGTTGCGCTCAGGCCCGAGAAGTTCACCGTCTCGCCGACGCGGCCCGACGGCCGGCAGGCGGTGGAAGGTCAGCTTCTGAATGCGGCCTATCTGGGCGAGCGGAGCCACTTCTACATCACCATCCCCGGGCGCAATGATCCGGTCGCGGTCTCGGCGCAGAACCGCAGCCGCGGTTCGGGCCTCGGGCCGGCGGTCGAGGCGGGTGGCACGGTCTGGCTGAGCTGGCAGGACGATGCCTGTGTCGTCCTTGACCCGGAATGATCACGGCCCCGCCCCATGGCGGTCGCGCCCGGTCGACGGCCTTGCCGGTTTCGATGGCACGCCGGGAACGGTGCGGCAGGAACCCGGGACGACGGGTAAGTCTCAACCAAGGAGGGAAGTCCCAATGGATGTGATCGACCAGCTTCAAGCCGTGAAGCACGGCAAGCTCAGCAGGCGTGCCTTCAACAATTCGCTGATGGCCGCTGGCGTCGGGGTGGTGGCGGGAACCCTGCCCGGGCGCGGTGCGCAGGCGCAGGCCGCCGACCGGGGCACCTATTTCACCTTCGGCGGCTATGACATCCCGGAACTTTTCGTGCCCTTCCACGAGAAGCACGGCGAGTATCCCAACCTGATCCCCTTCAGCACCGCCGAGGCCGGCCTTGTGCGGATGCAGGCCGGGTTCGAGGTCGATGTGACCCACCCCTGCAACTCGAGCCTGCCGCGCTGGATCGAGACGGGCATCTTCCAGCCCATCGACACCGGGCGGCTGTCGAACTGGCCGGACGTCATCCCCGAACTGGTCAGCCTCGAGGGCAATGAAGCCCCGGGCGGTCAGGTCTGGATGGCGCCGTTCGACTGGGGCCAGAACTCGATCACCTACCGGACCGACCTGGTCGATCTGGAAGGCGCCGAGGAAAGCTGGGACATCCTCTGGGACGAGCGCTTTGCCGGGCGCATCGGGATGATGTCCGCCGCCGGCGAAAGCTTCTGGATCGGCGCCATCAAGGCCGGTGTTCCGTTCGAGGAACTCAAGACCGAAGAGGGCCTTGCCCGCACCGCCGAGGCGCTGCGCCAGCAGCGGCCGCTTGTGCGCACCTATACGGACGATGTCTCGTCGCTTGAACAGGCGCTTGCATCGGGCGAGCTTGTGGCGGCGCTGACCTGGAACTCCTCGGCCTCGCTTCTGCGCTCGCAAGGCGTGCCGGTGCGCTTTGCCAACCCCAGGGAAGGCGCGATGACCTGGGTCTGCGGCGCCTCGATCCTGCGTGATGCGCCCAATCTGGACCGGGCCTATGACATCGTCGACTCGCTTCTCAGCGTCGAGTCGGGCGAGTTCATGATCGGGGTCTATGGATACGGCCATGCCAACATGCGCTCGTTCGACGGCTTCACCGACGAAGAGCTCGAGGATCTGGGCCTGAGCCGCGATCCGGCCACCGTGCTGGCGGCGGGGCAGTTCCAGATCCCGATGACGACAGAGTGGATGAACGAATCGAACGAATTGTGGGAGGCGATCAAGGCCGGATTCTAAGGCCGGGCTGACCGACGATCTGTCAACGGGTCCGGCATCCAGCGTGCCGGGCCCGCGATGAGTTGAGTGATTTCGGATCAAGCCCGGGGCCTGCCCACCCATGCGGCGCGGCAGGCAGACAGGTTCGATCGCAGGAACGTTTCAAGTCTGCCGTGCATTTGCCGCGGCACCACCAGATCCCCGACTGGCCCGGTGAAGGACCAGGGCGGGGTAAGATCGCCCGTGAACGAAGGGTGAATTGCAACGCGGAGGTAATTTCAATGGACGTGATCGACCAGCTGCATGCCGTCAAACAGGGCAAGCTCAGCAGACGCGCCTTCAACCGATCGCTCATGGGTGTCGGCGTCGGCCTCATGGCGACGACGGTGTCACCGCGCCAGCTTCTGGCGCAGGATGATGCCCGGGGCACCTATTTCACCTATGGCGGCTACGACATTCCCGAACTCTTTGCACCCTTCCGGGAAAAGCACGGCGAGAATCCGATCCTTCTGCCGTTCGGCAATGCCGAAGAGGCGCGGATCCGGTTGCTTGCCGGATTCACCGTGGATGTGGTCCACCCCTGCAACTCGAACCTGCCGCGCTGGGTCGAAGAGGGGTTGTTCCAGCCGATCGACACCGATCGTCTGTCGAACTGGCCCGACATCATCCCCGAACTGATCAATCTGGGTGGCAATATCGGGCCCGACGGGCGGCCCTGGATGGCGCCTTTCGACTGGGGCCAGAACTCGATCACCTACCGGACCGACCTGTTCGAGCTGGAAGGCGAGGAAAGCTGGGACATGCTCTGGGACGAGCGCTACGCCGGGCGGATCGGCATGATGGCGGCGGGCGGCGAAAGCTGGTGGATCGGCGCGATCAAGGCTGGGGTGGACCTTGCCGAGATCGACAGCGACGAGGCTTTCGAACGGATCAGCGAAGTCATGCGCGCGCAGCGGCCATTGGTGCGGACCTATACCGATGACGTCACCTCGCTTGAACAGGGGCTGGCCTCGGGCGAGCTGGTCGCCTCGCTCAGCTGGAATTCGTCGGCGGCGATCCTGCGGTCGCAGGGCGTTCCGGTGCGGTTCGCCAATCCGAAGGAAGGCGCACTGACCTGGGTCTGCGGCGCATCGATCATGCACAATGCGCCCAATGTCGATCGGGCCCATGACATCATCGACTCGCTTCTCAGTGTCGAATCCGGCGAATTCATGATCGGCGACTACGGCTATGGCCATTCCAACCGCCGCTCGTTCGACGCATTCGACGACGAGACGCTTGCCGACCTGGGCCTGAGCCGCAATCCGCTCGAGGTGCTGCAGGCGGGCCAGTTCCAGACGGCCACCTCGCAGGAATGGCAGACCCGCATGACCGAAACCTGGGAGACGATCAAGGCCGGGTTCTGAGGCCTTCCGCGTCTTCAGACCTGGGCTGGACTGACCGGGGCCCGGTGCGCCGTGCGGCTGCGTGCCGGGCCCTTCACATGCGGATTTGCCATGCCGGACCGCTTCCCCTTCGTTCGAACGGGGGCGGGCGGGGCGGTGCTCGTTACTCTGCGGAGACCATGAAGTGATGTGGCAAGCCTGAGAGGAGCGGATCGTGACGGGGTTGAGAAAGCGGCTGGCCGGGTGTCTTGCGGTGCTGGCGGTTGCGGTGGCGATGGCTGGACCCACGAAAGCGGGGCATTTCACCCATGACGAGGTGATCGGCTTCTCGACTGACGCCCGCCATTTCGCCTTCAAGACGTTCGGCCTTGCCCGCGGTTCGGGTCTGCCCTTCGCCAATGTCTTTGTCATCGACCTTGCGACCGACAGCTGGGTCGCGGGCACCCCCATCCGCGTGGACAGGCCCGAAGCCGACATGGCTGAGGTCGAGGCTGCACCTTTCGCCGCGCTGGCAGGTGTCCGGGCCGAGGCGATGGAGGGCGCAGCGCCCGTGCTATCGGCGCTCGACATCCGGCGGCCCGCGACCGTCCTGTTCGCGCGCGGCATCGGCGAGGTGCATGGCGCCCCCGCGCGGGCCGAGATCGGCCGTCCCCATCCCGACGATCCGACTCTGCCGCCATGGGGCCGATTCACCCTCGATCTCGATCCGGTGCAGGTGCCGGTCGGGGCCGAATTCTGCCTCGATGCCTCGGGCGTGGTCGGCTACCGCCTGACCCATACGGCCGAGGACGGCACGCGCACCATCCTGCACGAGGATGCCCGCATCCCAGCTTCGCGTGGCTGCCCGGTGGCCTATCGCCTCGATGCTGTGTTGTCGGCGGGCTATCCGATGCCGGGTGCCACGGGTGTCGCGCTGATCGCGGTCCGGGGGCAGGGGATCGAGGGGCTGGACCGTCACGTCATCGCGCTTCCGGTCCCGTTCTGAGGGCGGCGGAAGCAGCGGTGCAACGCACGACAAAACGGAGGAAACATGCTGAAACCACGACTGACGATGACGCTTGCCGCCACGGCGCTGGGCCTTGCGCTGAGCCTGCCGGCGGTCGCGCAGGACATGTCCGAACGCTACGCGCAATGGACGGCCGAGGCGGCGGCGGGCGATCTGGACGCGGCCTACGAACTGGGGGTTCTCTATTACATCGGTCGTTGGTCCGATCAGGGCGGACCCGAGCACGATCCCGAAAAGGCGGTCGAATTGTGGCTGCCGGTGGCCGAGGCGGGCGATGCGCGGGCGCAATGGCGGTTGGGCTGGGCCTATGAGACGGGGTCGGGCGTCCCCGATCGCGACCAGGAAGAGGCCTTCCGCTGGTACAGCGCCGCGGCGGCCCAGGACTTTGCCCTGGCCTTCCAGCCGCTTGGCCGGATGAATCTGGACGGACGCGGGACCGATCCCGACCCGGTGCGCGCCTACGAGCTGTTCACCAGGGGTGCCGAGGCGGGTCAGACGCGGGCGATGAACGATCTGGCCCGGATGTATCGCGACGAAGGCCGCGGCCCGGTCCATGATCCCGAACGCTCGGTCGATTGGTATCGGCTGTCGGCCGAACAGGACGATTCGAACGGCGTGCAGGGGCTGGCGCATGCCTATCTGCACGGCATCGGGGTTGAACGCGACCCGATCGCCGCCCTGCGCGTCCATGTCGAGTTCGAGAACCGGAGCGGGCGCGAACAGACCAATGCGATGCTGCGGATCCTGGCCGAAATGACCC
>JAFIEN010000193.1 GCA_020832515.1 Rubellimicrobium sp.
CCGGCCTGCCGCAGGTGCCCGCGCTGTGACGCGATGATCTTTGACGCGCATCACCACCTCTGGACGCTGGCCCCCGGCAGCCATCCCTGGCTTGACGATCCCGCCCGCGCCGGGCTGCGCCAGCCCGCCGGGCCGGCAGACTACCTTGCCGCCTTCCCCGGCGAAGACATCATCGGCACCGTCTGGATCGAGGCGCTGGCCGCCGACCCCGAGGAGGAACTGAGGCAGGCCGAGGCGGTGCGGCTTGCAAGCGGGGGCCGCATCGCCACCGCCCTCGTCGCCCATTCAGCCCTCGATGCGCCCGATATCGGCGCGCGGCTTGACCGGCTGATGCGCCTTTCGCCCGCCCTGCGCGGCATCCGCGACATCGTCAGCGCCGCTCCGGGGCGCGCGACCTTTGCCCGGGCGCCCGACCTCTTGTCCCGTCCCGCCTTCGCGCGGGGGTTGGCGGCGCTGGCCGAACGGGGGCTGTCCTTCGACCTGATGCTGCTGCCCCACCAGATGCAGGAAGCCGCGACGGTGATCACGCGTCACCCCACCCTGAGCGTCGCCATCGAACATGCCGGCAGCCCCGAGGACCAGTCGCCCGAGGGCCTTGCCCAGTGGGAAGCGGGCCTGGCGGCACTGGCCGCGCATCCCGGCACCATCCTCAAGGTCTCGGCGCTACAATGCCTCGACCCCGACTGGTCCGACGCAACCCTTGCCCCCCTGCTTGCCACCATGGCCCGCCACTTCACCCCCGCCCGCCTTGCCTGGGGCAGCGACCATCCGGTGCATGACCGCGCCTGTCCGGGGGCCGAGGCACTGGCCTGCCTGCGCCGGCTGACCGACAGGTGGGCGGAGGCCGACCGCGACTCGCTGTTCCGGCGCACCGCCGCAGCATTCTACCGCTGTCCGCCGCATGCCTGACCGGGGCACCGCCGCCCGACCGATCATCGCGGTTCACCGGCATCCTCACGATCTCGTGCTGGCAAACGGGCCGTCTGCGGCCTATGAGACGATCTGAGGGGCGCAGCCACCTGCGCCATTTTCGACGCAACAGAGGGGCAGAACCCTCGGACCGGGTGTTTCTGACATGTCAACCGAAGATCAAAGCGCCTGGGACAAGGCCATCGACGAAATCAAGCGCCCCCGCACCCTGTCCGAGCGCATCAGGAACAAGGTCACGCGCCTCTTGCCGCAGGGCCTTGCCGCGCAGGCCTCGGGCGATCGGGAACAGCGTATCGCCCGCGTGCTTGATGATGTCGCGGCCAAGCGGCCCAGGCTGCGCTTCATCCAGATCGGCGGCTGTGACGGCAAGGCGGGCGATCCGATCCGCACCCATGTCACGGCCCGATCATGGCGCGGCGTGGTGGTCGAGCCTGTGCCCGAGAACTTTGCCCGCCTGCAGCAGACCTATGCGGGTCACCCGGATGTCGCCTGTGTCCAGGCGGCCATCGGTGCCACCGACGGGACCCGCGCCTTTCACTTCATCGACTATTCGCTGGGCGCGGACCTGCCCGAGCCTTTGCCCGAATGGGCGCGCGAGATCGGATCGTTCGACCGCGCGCATCTGGAAAAACACGCAGCCCTGTTCGAGGGGCTCGACCGCTGCATCGCCACGCCGGAGGTCGATTGCCTGAGCCTGCCGACACTGATGCAGCGCGCGGGCATGTCGTCGGTCGATCTTCTGCATATCGACGCCGAAGGCGCCGATGTCGAGATCCTGCGCAGCATCGACTTCGCCGCCTTCACGCCCGAGATCGTCATGTTCGAGCATTTCCACATGTCCAACGACGAACTGGCCGAAATGCGCGCGATGTTCGGCGCTTGCGGCTACGAGATCATCCTGGGCAGCATGAACGCCATCGCGCGGCGTCCCCCGTTGGCCGCGTTCGACTTCGTGGAGCCCGCCCTGCACCGTTGATGCCGTGCCCGACCGACATGGCCCGAGGCCTTGACGAATCCCGCGCCCCACCTGCGCAGTTGCATGGCCCTTTCGCTTCGGCCATGCTGTTGCCGCAGCCAGCCCATGCGGGAGGATGTCTCGAACGGGACGCACCCTTGTCGTGCGGGTCAAATTCCCCCGGGCGCCCGATCCCCCGGCTGCGTCGCGCGAATCTGCAGGAGGCCGGATGACCGATCCCGACGTGCATGTCGATGAATATGGCGACGAGATGGTCGCGTTTCTCGAACTGATCTGGGGCAAGGGCTTCATGGCCCCCGGCGGCCCCGGCAACGTGGCCCGCATGGTCGCGGGGATCGGGACGCAGGATCGCCATATCCTCGACATCGGCTGCGGCATCGGGGGCGGCGACATCGTTCTGGCCAGTGAACACGGCGCAAGGATCACCGCCATCGACATCGAGGCACCGCTGGTTGCCCGCGCCCGCGACTATGTCGACGAGGCGGATCTGTCGGACCGGATCGAGATCCGACATGTCACGCCCGGCAAGCTCGATTTTGCGGATGAAAGCTTCGACATCGTCTATTCCGCCGGGGCATTCACCCAGATCGAGGACAAGGCAGGCATGTTCGCGGAATGCCTGCGCGTGCTGCGGCCCGGCGGGATCCTGACCACCTACGACTGGATGGGAACCGGGCAGCCCCACAGCGCCGCCATGCAGGAATGGTTCCGGCTGGAAGGGCTGACCTACAATCTGGGTTCGCTGCCCTCGCACCGCCGGCTGCTGACCGAGGCAGGGTTCACAGATGTTTCGGTCGTCGATGACGGCGGCTGGTATGCGGCAGAGGCCCGGCGCGAGCTTGCGCTTCTGCAGGGCCCGCTCGAAAAAGAGGGGCGCGCGCTGATCGGGGACGACACCTATCGCCATTACATCGAGGATTGGGTGCTTCTGGTGCGTGTCCTCGATGACCGCGAACTGATCCCCGGCTATCTGCGGGGCGTGAAGCCTGCGGTCTGAGCGGGGCAGGGCGGCTTCGGCCGAGGGGGCTGGTCCGTGCTGCGGGATGCGGCGATGATGCGCGGCAAGCCGAACGGGCAGAAGCAGGTCAGGGCAGCATGACAAGCGACACAAGGCCATCCCGCCGGGGCCGCAGCCGGTGCGGAAGCAGTCAAGGTGCGGGTGGCGGGTCGGGACGGGTGCGATGAAGCTGGCCTATCTGCTCAACACCTATCCTATCACGAGCACCACCTTCGTCCGCCGCGAGATCGCCGCGCATGAAGCGGCCGGCCATCCCGTCCTGCGCTACGCGATCCGCCCCTGGCACACCGCTCTGGTCGATCCCGAGGATGTCGCCGAGGCCGGGCGGACCCTGTACCTTCTGCGAAACCCCGTCCGGCTGGCGGGTGCAGCCCTGCGCGAGGTGGTGACCAATCCCCTTGGCCTGATCCGCGCGCTGCGCGTGACCGCGCGGCTGATACGGGCCGCACCGGGGCGTGGCGCGTTGCAACTGGCCTATCTGGTCGAGGCGATCCGCCTGAAGCAAGAGACGGTGCGCAGGCAGGTCGACCATCTGCACACCCATTTCTCGACCAATTCGGCAAGCGTGGCGCTGCTGTCGCATCTTCTGGGGGGGCCGCGCTTCAGCATGACGGTGCATGGGCCGGACGAGCTTTTCGACATGTCCGCGAATGCGCTGGCGCTGAAGGTTGAACACGCGACATTCGTGGCCGCGATCAGCGATTACTGCCGCTGGGCGATCGACACCCATACCGGGGGGGCGCATTCCGACAGGATCCATGTGGTGCGATGCGGCCTTGATCTTGACGCGTTCGATGCGGGCGAGGGTTTTCCGCAGAACGGGGATCTGGTCTGCGTCGGCCGGATCATCCCGGCGAAGGCGCAGGTCCTGCTGATCGAGGCCCTGGCCTGCGTCGTGCCCCGTCACCCCGAGCTGCGTCTGATCCTGATCGGCGATGGCGAGGATCGCCCGGCGGTCGAGGCGCGGGTCGCGGCACTCGGACTTGGGGATCATGTCGTGTTCGCGGGCTGGGCCTCGGGTTCCGAGGTGCGTGCGGCCCTTCTGCGCGCCCGTGCGCTGGTCCTGCCCAGCCTTGCCGAAGGGCTGCCCATCGTCATCATGGAGAGCTTTGCTCTGGGCCGGCCGGTGCTGACGACGGATGCCTTCGGGATGCCCGAACTGGTCGATGCCTCATGCGGTTGGCTGGCGCGGCCCGGCGACATGGACAGCCTTGTGCAGTGCCTTGACGACATGATGTCGCGCGGACCGGACGCGCTTGCGGCAATGGGTCGGATCGGGCGCGCGCGGGTCGTGGCCATGCACGACCAGAACGCCTCGGCGCGGCGTCTGCGGGATCTGATGGGGCTGCGGGGGTAGGCCGGCCGGTCCTTTCCCGCTTCGCAGGGGCCGCGGCAGGATGGGCCAACCCATCGCGCCGCGGATCACGCGTCGAGGGCGCCTGCCCCATGCAACCGCCCCGCCACCCTCATCACTCGGCCACATGCAGCTTGGGCGGCGCCTTGTCGAGCAGACCCGCCTCGAGCCGCGCCAGCCGCGCCTCGAGCGCCTCGATTTCCGCCCGCCGCGAGGCGACGCCTTCGGCCAGCACGAAGCCGTCGGGGGCAAGAACCTCTTCCTCGGCCTTGCCGACCATGCCCCCGAAGATCCGGCCCAGCAGGCGCGACAGATCGTCCATCACCAGATAGAAGGACGGCACGATCACAAGGCTCAGCACCGTCGACATCAGGATCCCGCCGATCACCGCGGTCGCCATCGGCGAACGGAACGATCCGCCCTCGCCGACGCCAAGCGCAGACGGCAGCATCCCCATGGACATCGCGATCGAGGTCATGACGATCGGCCGCGCGCGCTTGTGCCCGGCCTCGGCCACCGCGCTGAGGCGGTCAAGGCCGCGCCTGCGCATCTCGATGGCGAAGTCGATCAGCAGGATTGCATTCTTCGACACGATCCCCATCAGCATCAGGATCCCGATCAGCACAGGCATCGAGATCGGGCTGTTGGTCAGGATCAGTGCCGCCGCAACCCCGCCGATGGCAAGTGGCAGAGACAGCATGATCGTGAAGGGCTGGATCACCGATTTGAACAGCAGGATCAGCACCGTCAGCATCAGCAGAAGCCCCAGAAGCATCGACTGGCCGAAGCTGGCAACCAGTTCGCGCTGCACCTCGGCATCGCCCGATTCCGCGACGCGCACGCCGGGTGGCAGCTCGATGCCGGCCACGATCTCTTCGAACCGCGCGCTCGCTGTGCCCAGGGCGACCCCCGGCGGCAGATTGGCCCCGATCGTCGCCATCCGTTCGCGGTTGAGGCGCTCGACCACGCTCGGACCTTCGGCGATGCGGATGTCGGCCACGGCACTGAGGGGCACCGAATGGCCCGCGGGCGTCGGGATGCGCAGCGCGGCAAGCCGCGTCAGATCATCGCGTGCGCTGCGCTCGAGCTGGACCCGGACAGGGATCAGGCGATTGTCCACGCCAAGCCGGGCGAGCGCGGCATCCACATCCCCCACCGTCGAGACGCGCACGGCATCCGCAATGACCGAGGTGGTCACCCCCAGACGGGCCGCATCCTCTAGCCGCGGGGTGATCTGAACCTCGGGCCGGGGCAGGGCACCTTCCGAGCCGACTGACGCCAGAAGCGGCTCGCCCCTCAGCGCCGGTTCAAGCCGGGCCACGGCTTCGTCCAGCGCCGCGCCGTCAGTCGAAAGGATCGAGAACTCGAGATCCCGCGCACCGCGGTCGTTCAGTTTCACGGCGCGAATGTCGGGCACTCCGGCAAGCCGCTCGAAGATCTCGGCCTCGATCTCGTCCTGCGGCCGCTCGCGGCCGTTCGGTTCGCGCTCGGGCAGCAGCGCGCCCACGACCGGGATCGACCGGGCGATCCCGTAGAGGCGGTGTTCCAGCGAATGCTCGAGCCGGTCAAGGATCACCGTGACCGAAGCACGGCGGATGTCGCGGTCGCCGGTGGGCGAGGCACCGCCCAGCACGAACACGGTCGACACCCCGTCGACATCGCGGATCAGTTCATAGATCCTCTGCGTCGCGTGGTCGGTTTCGGCCAGCGAGGCGCCGGGCGGCAGTTCCACGCTGATCGGAATGCGGCTCACGTCTTCTGGCGGGATGAAGCTGCCGGGGATCTGCGCCATGTAATGGCCCGACACGACCAGAAGACCGACGGCCACCGCCAGTGTCAGGTAGCGCAGCCGCAGGGTGACGGCGACGAAGCGCATATAGGCGCGCATCAGAAGGCCGTCCCGTTGCTCCTTGTGCATGTCGCCATCCTTGGCGCGCATGAGATATGCAGCCATCATCGGCGTGATGAGGCGGGCCCCCAGAAGCGAGATGAAGACCGCGATCGCGACCGTCAGGCCGAATTGCCGGAAGTATTGCCCTGGTATGCCTGGCATGAAGGACACCGGCACGAAGACCGCGATCACCGTCATCGAGGTCGAGATCACCGCAAGGCCGATCTCGTTGGCGGAATCGATCGCCGCCTGGAACGGCGTCTTGCCCATGCGGATGTGTCGACTGACGTTCTCGACCTCGACGATGGCGTCGTCCACGAGGATACCGATGGCAAGCGTGATCGCAAGGAACGACACCAGGTTGAGAGAGAAACCCAGCATGTCCATGATCCAGAAGGTCGGGATCGCCGAAATCGGCAAGGCAACGGCGGCGATGACCGTCGCGCGCCAGTTCCTGAGGAAGGCCAGCACCACAAGCACGGTCAGGATGGCGCCTTCGAGAAGGGTGTTGATCGCCGCCTCGTAGTTCCCGCGCGTGTAGAAGACCGTGTCGTCGACCATGGTGATCGTCACATCGGGGTTGGCTGCCCGGATCTGGTCAAGCGTCGCATTCGTTTCGTCGGCCACGCTGATCTCGGATGCGCCCTTGCCGCGGAATACCGAAAAGACCACGACCTGATCCTGCCCCGACCGCGCGAATGAACGCGGCTCGGCAAAGGTGTCGGTCACGGTGCCAAGCTCGCCCAGCCGCACCCGCGCTCCATTCGGCAGCGAGATGGGGGTTTCGGCCAACGCCTCGGCCGCGCCGCGATTGCCCAGCGTGCGGATCGCCTGTTCGCCGTCCCCGACCTCGGTCCGGCCGCCGCCGAAATCGGCATTGATGGCCCGCAACTGCATGTTGACGTCCGAGGCGGTGATGCCGTGGCTGTCAAGCCGGATGGGATCGAGGTCGACCCGGATCTCGCGGTCGGCGCCGCCGTAACGCGACACCCGGCCCACGCCGGGCCGGCCCTGCACCTGGCTGGTGATCGTGTCGTCGACAAACCACGACAGCTCTTCCAGGGTCATGCCGGGGGCAGCGACCGCAAAGGTCATGATCGCCTGGCCCTCGACATCGATGCGGTTCACGATCGGCGCTTCGATCGTCGCCGGCAGGTTGCCGCGGACCCGGTCGATGGCGTCCTTGACATCCTGCACGGCAGTGTCGGTGGGAACTTCCATCCGGAACTCGACCAGGGTGGTCGAAAAGCCTTCGGTCACGGTCGAAAAGACGTTGCGCGCGCCGGGAATGCCGGCCACCGCATCCTCGATCTCGCGGGTGACCTGGGTTTCAAGTTCGGCCGGCGCGGCGCCGGGCTGCGCGACCGAAACCGCGACCAGCGGCACGTCGATCGAGGGGAAACGGGTGATCGGCAGGCTGTTGAAGCTCTGCCAGCCCAGGATCATCAGAAGTGCAAATGCCAGAACCGGCGCGACGGGGTTGCGGATCGCCCAGGTGGAAAAACTCACGGCTCAGCCCCCTTCGGTCGCCGCGGCTTGCGCGGCTGTCACGTCATCGTGCACCGGGGTGATCCGGTCGCCGTGGCGCACGAACGCACCGGCGCGCGTCACAACCATCTCGTTCGCGCCGATCCCTTCGACCACGCCGATCAAGGGCCCGTCGCGCACGCCCGTCACAACCGGCACGCGCGAGACGACACCGTCGGGCGAGACCTGCATCACCGTCGCCCCGTCTGCCGCACCGACGGCCGAGACGGGCACGGCCAGCATCTCGACCTCGTCGATCAGGATCTCTGCGCTCAGGAACAGGCCGGGGCGAAGGGCCTCGGGCTGATCGAGGGAAATGCGGGCCTCGCCCAGCCGGGTCGTCGTGTCGATCGTGGGGGCGAT
>JAFIEN010000194.1 GCA_020832515.1 Rubellimicrobium sp.
AGTGCCAGGACCCCGGCAAGGTGTTCAAGGGCAAGAAGATGGCCGGCCACATGGGCGCCGCCCGTGTCACGACCCAGAACCTGCAGGTCGTGCGGACCGATGCGGACCGGGGTCTGATCATGGTCAAGGGCGCTGTTCCCGGCAGCAAGGGCGGCTGGGTCACTGTCAAGGATGCGGTCAAGAAGCCCGTGCCCGAGAATGTGATCTATCCGGCCGCCCTGCGTTCGGCCGCGGAAGAGGCCAAGCGCATGGCCGATGCCGCCGCCGCCGAAGCTGCCGCCGAGGCGGAAGCCGCAGCCCGCGCTGCGGCCGAGGCCGAAGAAGCGGCGATCCGTGCCGCCGAGGCCGAAGCTGCCAAAGCCGCCGAGGCGGGTGACGCGCCGAGCGAAGGAGACAAGGAATGAAAGCCGATCTGATCACGCTTGACGGCGGCAAGGCCGGCACGGTCGAGCTGGACGAGGCGATCTTCGGGCTCGAGCCGCGCGCCGACATCCTGCACCGGGTGGTGCGCTGGCAGCGCGCCAAGGCGCAGGCCGGCACCCATTCGACGCTGGGCAAGTCCGACGTGTCCTATTCGACGAAGAAGATCTATCGTCAGAAGGGCACCGGCGGCGCACGCCACGGGTCTCGCAAGGCGCCGATCTTCCGTCACGGGGGCGTCTACAAGGGACCGGTCCCGCGCAGCCATGCGCACGACCTGACCAAGAAGTTCCGCGCGCTCGGCCTGCGTCATGCGCTTTCGGCCAAGCTGAAGGCGGGTGAACTGGTCGTCATCGAGGCGGCGGAAGTGTCCGACGGCAAGACCGCGATGCTGGCCAAGGCGATCAAGGGCCATGGCTGGAAGCGCGCGCTGGTGATCGACGGAGCCGCGGTGAACGAGAATTTCGCCAAGGCTGCGCGGAACCTGACCGATATCGATGTGCTGCCCTCGATGGGGGCGAATGTCTATGACATCCTGCGCAGCGATACGCTCGTGCTGACAAAGGCAGGACTCGAAGCGCTGGAGGCGCGTCTGAAATGAACGCGAAGCCTGAACATTACGATGTGATCCGAAAGCCGATCATCACGGAGAAGGCGACCATGGCCTCGGAGGCCAATGCCGTCGTCTTCGAAGTGGCGATGAAGGCGAACAAGCCCCAGATCAAGGAGGCGGTCGAGGCGCTGTTCGGCGTCAAGGTCAAGGCTGTCAACACCACGATCACCAAGGGCAAGGTCAAGCGGTTCCGCGGCAAGACCGGGACCCGCAAGGATGTGAAGAAGGCCTATGTGACGCTGGTCGAGGGAAACACGATTGACGTCTCGACGGGTCTCTAATATCTGACCCCATCGGTCAGGCCCCGGGTGCGCCCCGGGGCCTTGGCATTTCCGGGAAGTGGGGGGGGGGGGGGGGGCGGCCCCCCCCCCCCCCCCCCCCCCCCCCCCCCCCCCCCCCCCCGGCGGCACAACCGTCGCATCAACCGGGGACCTTCGGGGCCCTACACTCCCTGCGGGTCTATGCCCGCGACAAGCAACGGAAGACAGGAAGCATGGCACTCAAGTCGTACAAACCGACGACGCCTGGCCAGCGCGGGCTGGTTCTGATCGACCGTTCGGAGCTTTGGAAAGGCCGCCCGGTCAAGTCCCTCACGGAGGGGCTGACCAAGAACGGCGGACGGAACAACACCGGACGGATCACGATGCGCCACCAGGGTGGCGGGGCCAAGAGGCTCTATCGTGTGGTCGATTTCAAGCGTCGCAAATTCGATGTCCCGGCCACGGTCGAGCGGATCGAATATGATCCCAACCGCACGGCCTTCATTGCGCTGGTGCGCTATAGCGATGGCGAACAGGCCTATATCCTTGCGCCGCAGCGCCTTGCCGTTGGCGATCAGGTGATCGCCGGCGCCAAGACCGACGTGAAGCCCGGCAATGCGATGCCGTTTGCGGGCATGCCGATCGGCACGATCGTCCACAATGTCGAGCTGAAGGCCGGCAAAGGCGGGCAGCTGGCGCGTGCCGCCGGTACCTATGCGCAGTTCGTCGGCCGTGACGGCGGCTACGCGCAGCTTCGCCTGTCCTCGGGCGAACTGCGGCTCGTGCGTCAGGAATGCATGGCGACCGTGGGTGCGGTGTCGAACCCCGACAATTCGAACCAGAACCTCGGCAAGGCGGGCCGCAAGCGGCATATGGGCGTGCGGCCCACGGTGCGCGGTGTCGCGATGAACCCGATCGATCACCCGCATGGTGGCGGCGAAGGCCGCACCTCGGGCGGCCGTCACCCGGTCACCCCCTGGGGCAAGGGCACCAAGGGCACCAGAACCCGCAACCGGACCAAGGCTTCCTCGAAGCTCATCCTTCGGTCGCGTCACGCAAAGAAAGGGCGCTGATCCATGGCACGCTCAGTTTGGAAGGGCCCCTTCGTCGATGCCTATGTCCTGAAAAAGGCCGAGGCATCGCGCGACAGCGGGCGCAGTGAAGTCATCAAGATCTGGTCGCGCCGGTCCACGATCCTGCCGCAGTTCGTCGGCCTCACCTTCGGGGTCTACAACGGCAAGAAGCACGTGCCGGTCAACGTGACCGAGGACATGATCGGCCAGAAGTTCGGGGAATATTCGCCGACGCGGACCTATTACGGTCACGCCGCCGACAAGAAAGCGAAGCGGAAATAGCCATGAGCAAGGAAAAGAATCCCCGCCGCGTGGCCGATAACGAAGCCATGGCGAAACTGCGCATGCTTCGTACCTCGCCGCAGAAGCTGAACCTCGTCGCTGCGATGATCCGGGGCAAGAAGGTGGACAAGGCGCTGGCCGATCTGACCTTCTCGAAGAAGCGGATCGCGGGCGATGTGAAAAAGTGTCTGCAATCGGCGATTGCCAATGCCGAGAACAACCACGGTCTGGACGTCGATGAACTCGTCGTAGCAGAAGCCTGGGTTGGCAAGAACCTTGTGATGAAGCGCGGTCGTCCGCGCGCACGGGGTCGTTTCGGCAAGATCATGAAGCCGTTCTCAGAACTGACCATCAAGGTTCGCCAGGTCGAGGAGCAAGCATAATGGGTCAGAAGGTCAATCCGATCGGCATGCGCCTGCAGGTCAACCGCACCTGGGACAGCCGCTGGTTCGCCGACGACAAGGATTACGGAAACCTCCTGCTGGAGGACCTGAAAATCCGCGATTTCATCCACAAAGAGTGCAAGCAGGCCGGTGTCAGCCGCGTCATCATCGAACGTCCGCACAAGAAATGCCGCGTGACGATCCACACGGCGCGTCCGGGTGTGATCATCGGCAAGAAGGGCGCCGATATCGAAACCCTGCGCAAGAAGCTGGCGAATTTCACCGACAGCGACCTGCACCTCAACATCGTCGAGGTGCGCAAGCCCGAACTCGATGCGCAACTGGTGGCCGAGTCGATCGCCCAGCAGCTTGAGCGCCGGGTCAGCTTCCGCCGCGCCATGAAGCGGGCGGTGCAGAACGCCATGCGGCTGGGCGCACTGGGCATCCGTGTCAATGTCTCGGGCCGTCTGGGCGGGGCCGAGATCGCGCGCACCGAATGGTACCGCGAGGGCCGCGTGCCGCTGCACACCCTGCGCGCCGACATCGATTACGCCAACGCCGAGGCCAAGACCGCCTACGGGATCATCGGGATCAAGGTCTGGATCTTCAAGGGCGAGATCATGGAACATGATCCGCAGGCGCGCGACCGTCGGCATCAGGAACTGCAGGACTCGGGCGGCGCCTCGCGTCCGCGCCGCTGATCCCGCGACAGGAGAGAAAAGATGCTGCAACCGAAACGGACCAAGTTCCGCAAACAGCACAAGGGCCGCATCCGGGGCGAGGCGAAGGGCGGGTTTGACCTGAACTTCGGCAGCTACGGCCTGAAAGCCACCGAACCCGAGCGGATCACCGCCCGGCAGATCGAAGCCGCCCGCCGGGCCATGACGCGCCACATGAAGCGTCAGGGCCGGGTGTGGATCCGCATCTTCCCGGATGTGCCCGTGTCGTCCAAACCGACCGAGGTGCGGATGGGCAAGGGCAAGGGCTCGGTCGATTTCTGGGCCGCCAAGGTCAAGCCCGGCCGTGTGATGTTCGAGATCGACGGCGTCGGCGAGGTCGTGGCGCGCGAGGCGCTGCGCCTGGCGGCGATGAAGCTGCCGATCAAGACCCGCGTCGTTGCGCGCGAGGACTGGTAAGGCGGGGTTAACCCTGCCCTACGGGACGCATGTATGACGGGCAGGGCGGGATTAATCCCGCCCTGCGCCGCCGCGGCGCTTGCCAAGCGGGGCAAAGCCGCTTATAGCGCGGCATCCATCTCCGCCGGAATACAGGGTCACCCTGCAACAGGGGCTCTCCGGTGATTGTTGACGTGAAGGAAAAGGCCATGAAAGCCGACGAGTTGAAACAGAAGACGCCTGATCAGCTGCGCGATCAGCTGCTGGCGCTGAAGAAGGAGGCCTTCAACCTCCGCTTCCAGAAGGCGACGAGCCAGCTGGAGAACACCGCGCGCATGCGTCAGGTGCGCCGTGACGTGGCGCGGGTGAAGACCGTGCTGAACCAGAAAGCCGCTGAAGCGGCGGCGAACTGAGGAGCACGCACATGCCCAAACGCATCCTGCAAGGCACGGTGACCAGCGACCGGAACGCCCAGACCGTGACCGTTCTGGTGGAGCGCCGCTTCACCCATCCGGTGATGAAGAAAACCGTGCGCAAGACCAAGAAATACCGCGCGCATGATCCGCAAGACAGCTTCAAGGTCGGCGACATTGTCCGCATCGAGGAATGCGCGCCGATCTCGAAAACCAAACGCTGGAGGGTGGTGACCGAAGCTTCGGCTTGATCCCATCTTCCGGTTTGATCGAAACCCTGGGACCGCAAAGAAGGCCGGTTCCCAAAGGTCGGGAGAAACCAAATGATCCAGATGCAGACCAATCTGGATGTCGCTGACAACTCCGGCGCACGCCGGGTGCAGTGCATCAAGGTCCTCGGCGGTTCGCACCGCCGCTACGCCTCGGTCGGCGACATCATCGTGGTGTCGGTGAAAGAGGCCATTCCGCGCGGCCGCGTGAAGAAGGGCGACGTGCGCAAGGCCGTCGTCGTGCGCACCGCCAAGGAAGTGCGCCGCGAAGACGGCACGGCGATCCGCTTTGACCGCAACGCCGCCGTCATCCTGAACAACAACATGGAGCCGGTCGGCACCCGTATCTTCGGGCCGGTCGTGCGCGAACTGCGCGCCAAGAACTTCATGAAGATCATCTCGCTTGCTCCGGAGGTGCTGTAATGGCTGCAAAACTCCGCAAGGGTGACAAGGTCATCGTCCTGACCGGCAAGGACAAGGGCAAGACCGGCGAGATTGCGACCGTCGATCCCAAGGCTGGCAAGGCCGTGGTGAACGGCATCAACATCGCCATCCGCCACCAGCGCCAGACCCAGACCAACCAGGGCGGTCGCCAGCCCAAGGCCATGCCGATCGACCTGTCGAACCTGGCGATCGTCGATGCCAAGGGCAAGCCGACGCGCGTCGGCTTTCGCATGGACGGCGACAAGAAGGTTCGTTTCGCCAAGTCCACGGGGGATGTGATCTGATGCTTGACACTGCGACCTATACCCCGCGTTTCAAGGCGCTGTACCAGTCGGCGATCCGGCCCGCTCTGAAGGAAGAGTTCGGCTACCGCAACGACATGCAGATCCCGCGTCTGGACAAGATCGTCCTGAACATCGGCTGCGGCGCCGAGGCCGTTCGCGACAGCAAGAAGGCCAAGTCGGCGCAGGAGGATCTGTCCACCATCGCCGGCCAGAAGGCCGTGGTCACGAAGGCGAAGAAATCCATCGCCGGGTTCCGCGTCCGCGAGGAAATGCCGCTCGGCGCCAAGGTGACGCTGCGCGGCGACCGGATGTACGAATTCCTCGACCGTCTGATCACCGTCGCCATGCCCCGCATCCGCGACTTCCGCGGTGTCTCGGGCAAGAGCTTCGACGGGCGGGGCAATTACGCCACCGGCCTGAAGGAACATATCGTGTTCCCCGAGATCAACTTCGACAAGGTCGACGAGGTCTGGGGAATGGACATCATCATCTGCACCACCGCGAAGACGGATGCGGAAGCCAAGGCGCTGTTGAAGGGTTTCAACATGCCCTTCAACTCGTGACGCGCGGAGGAGAATGAGAAATGGCTAAGAAATCCATGATCGAACGCGAGAAGAAGCGGCAGAAACTGGTTGACCAGTATGCTGCGCGCCGCACCGCGCTCAAGGCGATCATCAGCGACCAGTCCAAGCCCGTGGAAGAGCGGTTCAAGGCCAGCCTGAAGCTGGCCCAGCTGCCGCGCAACTCCTCGGCCACGCGGTTGCACAACCGCTGCCAGCTCACCGGGCGCCCGCACGCCTATTACCGCAAGCTGAAGGTCAGCCGGATCATGCTGCGCGAGCTTGGCTCGAACGGCGAGATCCCCGGTCTGGTCAAGTCGAGCTGGTAAGGAGGGCATGGTATGAACGATCCTATCGGTGATATGCTGACCCGCATCCGCAACAGCCAGATGCGCGGCAAGTCGACCGTGCGCACGCCGGCGTCAAAGCTGCGTGCCTGGGTTCTCGATGTGCTGGCGGATGAAGGCTATATCCGCGGCTACGAGAAGGTGACCGGAACGACCGGCCATCCGGAACTCGAGATCAGCCTCAAGTATTTCGACGGGACGCCCGTGATCCGCGAGATCAAGCGCGTCTCCAAGCCTGGCCGCCGCGTCTATATGGGCGTGAGCGACCTGCCGTCGGTGCGTCAGGGGCTGGGTGTTTCCATCGTCTCGACGCCCAAGGGTGTCATGTCGGATGCGCATGCACGCGCTGCCAATGTCGGCGGCGAAGTGCTGTGCACCGTGTTCTAGGGAGGGCGGGATGTCTCGTATTGGAAAGAAGCCGGTCGAGCTGCCCTCTGGCGTGAGCGCGTCGGTGTCGGGTCAGGTCGTGGAAGTGAAAGGGCCGAAAGGCACCCGCAGCTTCCGCGCGACCGACGACGTGACCATCGCGGTTGACGGCAATGTCATCACCGTGACCCCGCGCGGCACGTCCAAGCGGGCGCGCCAGCAATGGGGCATGACGCGGTCGATGGTGGACAATCTTGTCATCGGCGTGACCAGCGGCTTCAAGCGCGAGCTCGAGATTTCGGGCGTGGGCTACCGGGCGCAGATGCAGGGCAACACCCTCAAGCTGGCGCTGGGCTACAGCCATGACGTGAATTTCGAGGCCCCGGCGGGGATCACGGTGACGGCGCCCAAGCAGACCGAGATCGTCGTCGAAGGGATCGATCAGCAACTCGTCGGACAGGTCGCGGCAAACATCCGCGAATTCCGCGGGCCGGAGCCCTACAAGGGCAAGGGCATCCGCTACAAGGGCGAGTATATCTTCCGCAAGGAAGGCAAGAAGAAATAAGGAACGCGACAATGGCAAACAGCAAACGGGACCTGTTTCTGAAGCGCCGCCTGCGCGTTCGGAACAAGCTGCGCAGCGTGAACGCCGGGCGACTTCGCCTGTCGGTGCATCGCAGCAACAAGAACATCAGCGCCCAGCTCATCGACGATGCGCGCGGCGTGACGGTGGCCGCGGCCTCTTCTCTGGAAAAGGACCTGGGCATCCTGGGCAAGAACAACGTCGAGGCCGCCGCCAAGGTGGGGGCCCTGATCGCCGAGCGGGCCAAGGCGGCCGGTGTGACCGAGGCCTATTTCGACCGTGGGGGTTTCCTTTTCCACGGCAAGGTCAAGGCACTGGCCGATGCGGCGCGCGACGCCGGCCTGAAGATCTGAGGGAGACGGGAACATGGCAGAACGTGACAACCGCCGGGGCGACCGTCGCGACCGCGAGGATGCGGCCCCTGAATTCGCCGACCGTCTGGTGGCGATCAACCGCGTCAGCAAGACGGTGAAGGGCGGCAAGCGCTTCGGCTTTGCAGCACTTGTCGTCGTGGGCGACCAGAAGGGCCGCGTCGGCTTCGGCAAGGGCAAGGCCAAGGAAGTGCCCGAGGCGATCCGCAAGGC
>JAFIEN010000195.1 GCA_020832515.1 Rubellimicrobium sp.
GGCAAAGAGGGGGTTGGGCCTGCGTCTGGCCGTGCTGCTGACGGGCGAGAGCATAGCGCGCGGGCTGTTGCGCACGATGGTGTTCTTTCCGGTGCTTGTGTCCACCATCGGGGTGGGGATCGCCTTCGCAATGATCATGCACCCGACGCGCGGCATCCTGAACGTCAGCCTTGCGCAGATCGGGATTGCGGGGCCGAACTGGCTGACCGATCCGACGCTGGCACTGTATTCCGTGATCATCATCGACGTCTGGAAAGGGGTGGGGCTGGCCACCGTGATCTTCATGGCGGGCCTCGCCTCGATCCCGCAGGATTATTACGAGGCATCGCGGATCGACGGTGCCACGCGGCGCCAGCAATTCTGGCGCATTACGCTGCCGCTGGTCTGGCCTGCCACGGTGACGGTCATCACCCTGTCGCTGATCGGGGGCCTGCGGTCGTTCGACCTGATCTGGGCGATGACGGGGGGCGGCCCCGGGTTTTCATCCGATGTGGTGGCCTCGGTCATCTACAAGCAGTATCAGGCCGGTTTCTATGGTCTGGCCACGGCCGGAAACGTGATCCTGTTCATCCTGATCGCGGTCATCGTCGTGCCCCTGACACTCTGGTTCAACCGGCGCGAGGTCGAGGCATGAACCGCAAAACCGCCCGCCGCGCCCGGATCAAGGGAGGGCTCACGCTGGCCCTGTTCTTTTTCGTCTTCGTGGTGCCTTTCGTCTTCATCGCGCTGCAGGCGGTCAAGAACCGGCAGGAGTCCTCGCTTCTGAATTTCGCATGGCCCAGCGAATGGGTGTTCTGGCAGAATTTCATCACGGTGATCTCGGCGCGCGACTACATGCTGCTGCTGGCTTATTTCAATTCCATCGTGATCACGGTGGGGTCGGTCACGCTTCTGGTGATTTTTTCGGCGATGGTGGGTTATGTCCTGCAGCGCCGGAAATCCCGGCTGAACGGGTTTGTGATGGCGCTGGTGCTGGCGGGGCTGATGATCCCGCCTGCGGTGGTGCCGACGATCTGGGTGCTGCAGGGGATCGGCCTGTTCAAGACGATCCACGGCATGATCCTGATACAGGTCGCCTATGGGCTTTCATTCTCGATCCTGCTCTATCGCGCCTTCATCGCGACCATTCCCCGCGACCTCGACGAGGCGGCCCGGATCGACGGAGCAAAGCCCTGGCAGATCTTCTTTCGGGTCGTGCTGCCGCTTCTGAAACCGGTGACCGTGACGAATATCGTGGTGCAATCCATCGGCATCTTCAACGATTTCACCAATCCGCTGTATTACCTGCCGGGCCGGCGGAACGTCACCGTGCAACTGACGGTCTTCAATTTTCAAAGCCAGTTCAGCACGCAATACAACCTGATGTTCATGAATATCCTTCTGGTCACGATCCCGCCCCTGATCGTCTTCATCTTCTTCAACCGTCAGATCGTTGCCGGCATGACGGCCGGCGCAATCAAGGGGTAATGCGATGACCGGATTGAAACTGGCGGGCGTCACCAAAAGCTTTGGCGCGGTCGATGTCATCAAGGGCATCGACCTGAAAGTCGAGCATGGCGAATTCTGCGTCTTTGTCGGCCCGTCGGGCTGTGGGAAATCCACACTGCTGCGCATCATCGCGGGGCTTGAGGATGTGACCGACGGCACGATCGAGATCGGTGGGCGCGACGTGACCTGGGCCGAACCCAGCGAGCGCGGCATCGCCATGGTATTCCAGTCCTATGCGCTTTACCCGCATATGACGGTGCGCGACAATATCGGCTTCGGCCTCTCACTGGCCCGGATGCCCAAGGCACAGATCGCGGCCAAGGTCGGCGCTGCGGCGGAGCTGCTGCAACTGACCCCGCTTCTGGACCGCAAGCCCAGGGCGCTGTCGGGCGGGCAGCGACAGCGGGTCGCCATCGGGCGGGCCATCGTGCGCGATCCGGCGGTGTTCCTGTTCGACGAACCGCTGTCGAACCTTGACGCGGCGCTGCGGGCGCAGATGCGGCTGGAACTGACCGACCTGCACCGCAAGATCGGCGCCACGATGGTCTATGTCACCCATGACCAGGTCGAGGCGATGACGATGGCCGACAAGATCGTGGTGATGAACGCCGGACGTATCGAACAGGTCGGCACCCCGATGGAGCTTTACGACCGGCCGGCCACGGTCTTTGTCGCGGGGTTCATCGGCAGTCCCCGAATGAACCTGATCGACGGGCCTGCCGCCGCCGCGATGGGGGCCGCGACCTATGGCATCCGGCCAGAGCATTTGAGCCTGTCGGACGATGGGGGGCGCTGGCGGGCAAGGGTCCGTCATATCGAACGACTGGGGGCCGATTGCATCGTGTATCTGGATGTTGACGGGCCGGGCGCGATGATGGCCCGTGTCGGCGGCGCAGACCCCATCACCATCGGGCAAGAGGTTGGCGTGACGCCGGACCCTGCGCGCGAATGCCGCTTCGATGCGCAGGGGCAGGCGGTCCGATAGACCCGCCCG
The DNA here is from genome assembly GCA_020832515.1 of Rubellimicrobium sp. GTDB lineage: Bacteria > Pseudomonadota > Alphaproteobacteria > Rhodobacterales > Rhodobacteraceae > JAFIEN01. The sequence continues at coordinate 2,483 of JAFIEN010000195.1, forward strand.
CCCGTCATGCCCAGTCGGGCAGGACCACATCCTTGCGCCTGTCGGCGGGCGAGACTGTGAGCGCCGTGACTTTGCCGCCCGCCAGCGTGACATCGACCGTGGTCTGCCGAGGCGCATGCAGCCGAAAGCTGACATCCCAATGCTGCGGCCATGCGGGCAGGATCAGGATCGCGTCGCCCACGGATTGCAGCAGCATGTAGTTGATCGTCGCCATCAGGTTGCCGCCGTGGCACTGGTCGGGCAGCCAGTCGAAATTCGGCCCCCATGTCGCGGGCCAGCGATAGGCGGCGTTGGAATTGGCCATCCGCGACTTGACGATCCCGGCCGCCTCTTCGGTCAGGCCCAGAAGGGCTGCGGCATTGCTGTCATATCCCCAGCCGACATCGTTGCAACTGCCCCGCAGCCGGTAGGCGTTGCGCCCTTCGTCCAGAAGCGGGCGGTGCAGGCCCGACAGGCGGAAGGGCCAGACGGGGAACAACTCGGGGTTTTCCACATTGGTGCGGATCGGTTCATAGGTCTGAGCCACCGCGATCTTGCGCCGTATCTGGCCGTCGATCTCTACCACTTCGAAGGGCAGGTCAGGCGTTGCGGCGGCCATATGCCCGATGAACTGCCGCTCCTCGACCGTGGTCAGGCCATCCGGCAGGCGGCCAAGGCGGCTGGTCACCTCGATCAGCCCGCTGATGCTGGGCGTGTCGTTGATGACGCCCTGCCAGTAGGTTTCCTTGGATTGGGTGGGGTCAAGGATGATCCGCCCGTCGGCATCCTTGCCAAACCGGCTGTCGAAATAGCGCAGCACCGACAGTGCCATCGGCAAGAGCCGTTCGCGCACAAAGGCCGCATCCTGCGTATGGTCGTGGTAATCGAGCATGAGCGCCACAAGCTCGAGCCCCTGATTCCACGCATAGCGCCAATAGGGGGCGTTCACTTCGTTCATGTGCTTGCCGCTGCGGTCCCAGCCATAATCGCCATTGGCATAGGCACCCCAGATCGTCAGGGTTTCCGGGAAGTAGCAGCCGTCAACGCCGTGATAGAGCCGCGCCCGCGCCTCTGCAAAGGGGCGGATGCGTTCGAACATGTCAAAGAGCGGCAGCATGAGGTCGAAATCCCCCGTCGCCTGCATCGCGTGATAGGGCATGCGGACATTCTGCCACCAGTGACAATCCCCCCAGCGCCGCCAGTCGGGATTGTCCCTTACGGTGGCGGGATCGCTTTCATTATGGGTATGGGCGGCTGGCAGGGGGGCCGGTTCGACGGTAAAGATGCTGCCGTTGAACTTGATCGGCAGGATTCCGCGACCGGCGCAGGCCTGCATGTAACGTTGCAGCGCATGCGCCTTGCCGATTGTCATGTCGGCAACAGTGGGGCTGACCCTGTCCTGCCCGTGGAACAGGTCGTGCCGCGACCGCCCGGTGGCCGACAAGGGAGAGTGAGCATGGGCAAGCTTTTGCCCATCGATCAAGATCGTCATCGCCCCGTCCCGGCTGTCATAGGTCGCCGCGATATGGTGCCATTGCCCCGCTGTCAGGGCATCAACGGGGGTCTGCAGGGCTGCGTTTCCCACGACAAGGCGCAGGGCATGACCAGCAGGCATGTCGCACAGAATGCCGTCATCCGTGCCCGGCCGGACCTTGGCCAGGATCGTGCCGCCCGTGTGATCGGGGCAGACCCAGCCCTCGATCGTCAGTCCCCTTGTGACATCAGCGGGCATGCCAATGGCCGGGGCCTGTTGCCGCTGCACCCCCGCCTCGGCGCGGGTGGCGATGTCGGCAGAGGATAGCGGCCGGCCATGCAAGGTGATCGCACCGATCCCGCCGCCGAAGGGTTGGCCCCCGTCGGCCCGTTTCCCGATGTTGGCGTGGGCGGTGTTCACCGGGACCTCGGGCCCCGGGGGCACGTCGCAATGTACCCATGACCGATCCTGAAACGCGCGCCACCACAGCGCAGTCCGTTCCGCCGCCGCGGTCGGATCGGCATGGGCGCGTGCGGTATCCTGCGCCAGCAACAGCCAGTCGCGCGCCGTCTTCGTCTGTTCGCAGGGGCTTGCCACGCGCAGGGCAAAGGTGTGCCGCGGCGTCGCACTGATCAACGTCAACGGGCCATCGGCGACGAAGCCCGCACCCGTCACCCAGCCTCCGAAGGTACGATGTACGAGCGGATTCCAAAGCGTATCGCGTATAGCCTCAAGGGATTGCACGCGGATCGTTTCGTCAAATGCAAAGGCGTGGTCGTTGCGGTGATACCAGCAGACGGCATCCGGCCCCACATCGGGGAAATGATCCGCCGATTGCAGCAGATCATGCGGGCCCCTTGCCAGCGTCCAGGAGGATTCCTCGGCCACCGGCTGCGGCGCAGTGCGCCAGCTTTCGACGCGGACCGAAATCGCGGTGGGCAAGGCGCATTCCCCGGTCACATGAATGACCGGTGTGGCCGCGTCGACGAAAACCCGCAGGACAACACGCCGGTCGTCCGCACCTGCCGTGATCGTGCAGATACCGGTGCGCAGGTTCAGTTCCTGGCGGAACCGGGTGCCTGTGGCAAAGGGATTGGGCGACAGGGAAATCCGCACCCGCCCCACCTTGCACAGCTGCGAAACCTCGCTGTAGGCGTCGTTGCGGCCAAGGTAGAATAGCAAATCGCCGCCGCCCTCGACCCAGAGATTGATGCCAAGCGCGCCATTTCCCAAGGGCATGGAATCAGCGGCGCTGCGGCCCGGCGAAGTCCAGATGACATGAAGATCTTTGTCGATGATATGACCCCAGTTTCAAACCCTGCCGTTCTAATGCCAAGGTCAATGCAAGAGAAAGGGCGAAGTAGAGGAGCCGCTGAAAAACCTGCCGTTTTCGATGTGATCTGGTAAGCTGGGGCGACGCTTGCGAGGAGCCCCAGCGACGCGCCGGGTTGCAGGGATCGAGCTGGGCGACGACCGCATCCGCGACGGTTCGCAGGGACCGTGGCCCCAGTGGGGCCGCGCAAGCCCAGAGGACGCGATCCTCAACTTCCGGCACCTTCTGGAACGTCACGGCCTGACCGAGGCGATCTTCGCGGCTGTGAACGCGCATCTGGCCGACAAGGGTATCACGCTGAGCTCGGGCACCCCGGTCGATGCGACGATCATCGACGCGCCCTCTTCGACGAGAACGAGGCCAGGGCGCGCGACCCCGAGATGTCATCCACTAAAAAGGACAACGACTGGTATTTCGGCAGTGAGGAGGATCAGAAATCGATCCGGGGGATCGATTTCCCGACGAACGCGCACATCGGCGTGGATGTGGACAGCGGCGTGGCCCACAGCCTCGAGACCTCGACGGACAGGCTGCAGGACAGCCAGGTCTGGGACGAACTGCTGCACGGCGAGGAGACGTCGGTCTGGGCCGACAAGAGCTATGTCAGCGCCGGGCGCGAGGCCGCGTTCAGGGGACGGGGCAAGGTCGGGGGTGTCATGCGCAAGGCCCCCAAGGGCGGGCAGCTGCATCCTCTCGACGCGCGGATCAACCGGATCATCGCGATGGTCAGGGCCAAGGTCGAGCACCCGTTCCGGGTGATCGAGCGCCAGTTCGGCCATGTGAAGACCCGCTACCGCGGCCTGACCAAGAACTGCGCACAGCTCTTCACGCTGTTCGCGCTCGACAATCAGATCAGAACTCCGGCGCGTCGCAGGCTTGCGCCCCGCGGGCTTTCCGCTCCACGGCAACACGGACAGCCATTCCGAGCGGATCGTCCGTGCGTCCGTGCAAGCTGCCGATCACGGCGCGACTTGGGTGATGTGGCAGGCGGCGGCGACAGGGATCAGGTTGGCCGAGCCCATCGAGCGGTTTTTCGGATCGAATGAGATCCAGCCGGCGCCAGGCACGAAGACCTCGTCCCCAGAGTGGGTTAAGCCGGCTCCAGTCGATCCGACAGGGTCGCGTGTGGCGTCGAACAGATAGCCCGATACGATGCGGACGGCCTCGGCAAACAGCACGGCAACGTCTGCGCCCAGGTTACGGTGGCCGCGGGCTGCACGATCAGATGGAACGACAGCGGCGCAATTCGCGCGTCTCGCGCGGGCAAAGCATCAGGCGATGCGACCCAAGCGCGCAACCGCGGCCGCGTAGCGGTATTGGGCACGGTGGACGATGTTCAGCAGCGGCATGGCCCCGCCTCAGGATCATCTGGATGAGCGGCGACGGCTGCCGCCATCAGCGGACGGGATGGCGGATTTCCAGAAGGCATGTGACTTGCACCGCTTGCAGATGCGCTCGCCGAACCCCTCACTCCAGAATGCAGCCTTGCAACACAGGCAACTGCGCTCGGCGGGTGCCTCGCCCCGCGCGGGCTTGTGTGTCCGCGGGACTGGAGGCAAGGCTGCGGGCAGGGTCTTCATCTCTTGCGCTCGTCACGCTTGAGCAGCCGCTCCACGTCGCGCAGCGCCCGTCGGATCAGCTTTTGCATGCGCTCTTCCTGCCCCTCGGGGGTGCTGGCGAAACGTTCGAGCAAGAAGACCGTCTTGGCACTGGCCTCGGCCCAGTTGCTGGCGGGACTTGCGATGAACTGTGCCCGCACTTCCGTGTCCGGGACGACTCCGGTCAGCCAGCCGGGTCGGAACAGACGTTCCACGTCCTGACGGAAGTCGATTGACTTCTGGTCCAGGGGCTTACCGGAATTCTTGAGATCGTCTGCTGTTTTCGCCATGGTGCAGGTACTCCCTTCGACGCCGCCGGAACGCGGGGTCTGCAAGTTCCTGCCCTTGCGGATCGGCCTGTCGCGGCACGAAAGGCCGGCAGAGGCTCAGAACGGGGCATCGCGATGCCGCCTGTCGGCAGGTGCCCTGTGTCTTACATGGGGGTGCGGTCGGCCTATTGTTAGACCTGTGCGGGAAGTTCCGTGGACCACATCCTGTCGCTCCAGACCAGCATGTCGGTCATCTGCTGTAATCTGAAGGTCTGGGTCAGGGGCACATCGAAGGCATCGCGCCCGCGGTCGACCAGAATTCGCCCGATGCGCGCCCTGGTGTTGCGTGGGTCGAATGCCCAACACGGATGTTCCGGATACTCCTCCATCCAGACCGCGAAGTCGCCGGGGGCATGGGGCGGCGACTCGCCGATATCCCCGAGATAGCCGGTGAAACAGCGGGCGGGGATGTTCAGGCAGCGGCACATCACGATCGCCAGATGCGCGACGCCATGACCCTCGGCCAATGCCTGATTGGCGGTGCGGGTAACCCGGTGCGTGTGCGTGGCCAAGGATCAGATGCGCATGGATGTAATCGCACGGGGGCCTGCACGCGTGCCCAGCCCGGCGCACCCGTGCCGAAAGGCCGCCAAGGCTCCGCGGCCAGCAGATCTGTGTCACGCTATCGGCTGCCCAGCATATAGACGAGCGTCTCGTCGGGCAGGTCCTGCACCGCGGACTATCGGGCTGCGGGCCGCACCCCCGCCGGGCCCCCCGCCAGCCCACACAAGACCGCCGGGGGCACCAATAACAACCCCCCCCCGGGC
>JAFIEN010000196.1 GCA_020832515.1 Rubellimicrobium sp.
TGAAAGGCGGGGCGGGGGGCGCTGCCCCCCGGCCTTCGGCCTCCCCCCGGGATATTTGGAAACAAAAGAAGCAGCAGGCCAGTGGAGCATCCGGTTACCCTCACGATCGTGGCGATCTTTCTGTGGTGGTTCTTCACCGGGGTGATCCTGCTGGCTGTCCGCTGGGCCGACCGTCAGGGGACGGTGCAGGGCGGTGGCGCGCATGGGATGGTGGTCCTGGGTGGCGTGCCCTTTCTGGCGCTGGGTGTGGCGGGGGTGATCACCTCGCTGCCGGGGACAAGCGTCTGGGCCGTCTACGGCGGGTTTCTGGGGGCGCTGGCGATCTGGGGCTGGATCGAGATGGCCTTCCTTACCGGCATCGTGGCGGGGCCCGAGCGGCGGGACTGCCCGCCGGACCTGTCGGGCCGGGCGCGGTTCTGGCGTGCCTGGAACACCGTGGCGCATCACGAGATGGCGCTGACGCTGGGTCTGCTGGCCATCGTGATGATGGCCTCGGGGGCGGTCAATCAGGTGGCGCTCTGGACCTATCTGGTGCTGTACGTGGCGCGGGTTTCGGCAAAGCTGAACCTGTTCTTCGGTGTGCCGCGGATCAATCTGGAATTCATTCCGGCGCGACTTGCGCATCTGAAGGGTTATTTCCGCCAAGGCCCGGCGACACCGTTCTTCGCCCTGTCGATCACGCTTCTGACCTTTGCCACGGGCTGCTTCATCGAGCGGCTGATTGCGGCAGGGACGGCGGTGGATGTGGCCGCCTTCACACTTCTGGCCGCGCTGTCGGCGCTGGCCCTTCTGGAACACTGGCTGATGGTGGTGCCGCTGCCTGATGCCAAGCTCTGGCGGTGGATGCTGCCCGAGGCCCCCAACAAGACCCAAGCAGAAAGACAGTGAGATGAATTTCGACACGCTCTTCACCCAGCAGCTTGATACGCTCAAGGCCGAGGGCAACTACCGCTACTTCGCGGAACTTGAGCGGAAGGCGGGCAAGTTTCCGCGTGCCGCGCGCCACAGCGACGGGGAGGTCAGCGATGTCACCGTCTGGTGCTCGAACGATTATCTGGGAATGGGCCAGCACCCCAAGGTGATCGAGGCGATGTGCGAGGCGGTCAGGCGCACGGGCACCGGCGCGGGGGGAACGCGCAACATCTCGGGGACGAACCACGACCATCTGCTTCTGGAGGCCGAGCTTGCCGATCTGCATGGCAAGGAGGCGGCGCTTCTGTTCACCTCGGGCTATGTGTCGAACTGGGCGGCGCTGTCCTGCCTGGGGTCGCGGCTGAAGGGCTGCGTCATCCTGTCGGACGAAAAGAATCATGCGAGCATGATCGAGGGCATCCGCCACAGCCGCGCGACCAAGGTGATCTGGCGGCACAATGATGTGGCCGATCTGGAGGCGAAGCTGGCGGCGCTGCCTGCAGACGTGCCCAAGATCGTGGCATTCGAGAGCGTCTATTCGATGGATGGCGACATCGCCCCGATCGCCCGGATCGTCGAGGTGGCCGAGAAATACGGGGCCATGACCTATCTGGACGAGGTTCATGCCGTGGGCATGTACGGCCCCCGCGGCGGCGGCGTGAGCGAGCGCGAGGGCGTGGCGCATCGGATCACCCTGATCGAGGGCACCCTGGGCAAGGCCTTCGGCGTGGTGGGCGGCTATATCACCGGCTCGGCGGCGCTGTGCGACTTCGTCCGGTCGTTCGCCAGCGGGTTCATCTTCACCACGGCGCTGCCGCCAGCGGTTGCGGCGGCTGCGCGGACTTCGATCCGGCATCTGAAGGAGAGCGAGATCGAGCGTGCGCGGCAACGGCGGCAGGTGGCGCGGTTGCGCGCGGCGCTGGACCGGGCGGGGATCCCGCATATGAAGAACGACAGCCATATCGTGCCGGTGCTGATCAAGGATCCGGTCAAGACGCGGATGCTGGCCGATTACCTCCTGCGGGAATGGGGCATCTATGTGCAGCCGATCAACTATCCCACCGTGCCCAAGGGCACGGAGCGGCTGCGCTTCACGCCGACGCCCGCGCATTCCGATGCGGATATCGAGCATCTTGTCGCGGCACTCCAGAGCCTCTGGAGGCAATGCGCCATCGCGCATGCGGTGGCCTGAGACCGGTCGACCGGTCGCCATCAAGTTTTGCAAGCAGGGTCTGGACCGAGGCGGAGAAACCTCTATCTTCCGATGCTGACTGGGGATCACGGTCATACGGTCGGCGTGGCGGGAAGCTGCCCGCCGTGAACATGCAAGGGAGACTCTGGAATGAAGAAACTCACTCTGGCCGCTGGACTGGCGCTGTTGGCGGCGCCCGCCTTTGCCGAGGAGCTTTCGGGCGATGCTGCGGCCGGCGGGGAACAGTTCAACCGCCAGTGCGTCGCATGCCACGTGGTGGTCAACGATGCCGGTGAGACGCTTGCCGGGCGCAATGCGCAGGTGGGGCCGAACCTCTATCAGGTCGTGGACAACGTCATGGCCCATGTCGAAGGCTTCGACTACAGCGATGCTTTCGCCACGCTGAACGAACAGGGCGAAGTCTGGACGCAAGAGGCGTTCATCGCCTATGTGATGGATCCCACAGGCTTCCTGCGCGAGCAGACAGGTGATCGTCGCGCGCGCGGCAGGATGGCCTTCCAGGTGCGCAGCGCCGATCAGGCCGCCGATATCTATGCCTTCCTGGCCTCGCTCGGAACCGCCGAGGACTGAGGCCGGTCCTTCGCGAGACGCAACGGGGGGCTGCCGCGATCTGCGGCGGCCCCTTTTCTTTTGGCACGGGATCGGTTCTTGCCGGCAGGCGGATGGCCACCCGCCGCAAGAGGGGTCCAGCGATGTCCGGGTGGGCAGGCACGCTTTATTGCTATCGTCCCGACCGGCTGGGCGGCCGGCTGAATGCGCTTGTCAATGCCCTTCGGCTGGCTGCGCTGACGGGGGCGGCGCTCAAGGTGCATTGGTATCAGGATCCCGGCATCGGGCGGGCCATCAACGACCCGTCCGAGCTTTTCGCCGCCGGCTTCATCGAGCGCTACTTCATCGAGGACGACAGCTGGCGCGTGGCGGAAAAGCGGTCGGCCTGGCTGATCTATTTCGGGACCGTCACTGCGGCCGCGCTGAAACAGCACCTGTGGCAGGGGCGCGATCTTCTGGTCAATCATGCGGTGGGGGCGACGGTCCTTGCGGGCGAAAAGGGCGCGGCCGTGCGGCGCGAACTGGCCCGGATCTGGCAGGATCTGCCGCTTTCCCCGGCCGTGGCCGCCTGTGCAGATGCCCTGCGCGCGCAGATCGGCGAGGGGACCGTCTGCTACCACATCCGCCGCGGCGACATCCTGACCGTCCCGCAGGAGATCAACCGACCCTGGCCCGCGAAGTTCACGGTGGACGAGGTCTTCGAGACCCATCTTGCGCGCGAGATCGACCGGGGCCTGCGTCCGATCCTGTTTTCGGACGATCCTGCCACCCTCGATCGTTTCGCAAGCCGCTTTCCGGGCGTTGTCGCCGCGCCGCAGATCATCGGCGCGCTGGGCCCGCTCACACCGGGGCAGCAGGACATGGTCGAGCTGATCGCGATGTCGCTTTGCGCCCGGATCATCGCGCCGCAATCGAGCGCATTTTCCTCGGTCGCGGCCATGCTTGGCGGGCGCAAACGCGTCGATGTCACCGCCGATCTGACCGAGGAGGAGAGGGCCCTTGCACAGAGCCGCCTTTGCACGCGGCTGACTGCGGCCGAGCCGGCCCGGGCGCGGGCGATGCCGGGCGATATCGGTCAGTCGCTCTGGCATCTTGACGGGATGCTGCGCCGGACGGGCGAGGTGCCCGCCTTGCGGCAGGCGGTCGAGGCGCAGGTGGCGGCCGGGCTGGACGTGTCCTTCGTCTATCCCATGCTCATGGGTCTTCAGCTCGAGACCGGCGATCCCGCGGCGGCCATCGCCACGCGCGACCGGGCGGTGCGCAACATCCCCCATTATGCCGTCGATCTTGCGCGCTGCGATGCGCTGGGCGCGGTTGCCCATGCCCTGCGTAATCAGGCGGATCGGGCCGCCTCGCTGGCGCTTCGGGCGCATTGGCATGACGCGGTCACGGATCCAAAGCCGCTTGACCCCGGCACGCCCGAGATTGCCGAGATCTCGGCCCTGCTGCTTGAGGGGGGCGTGCTGGGCGCGCATAACTTCCTGCCCGCAAGCCCCGTTGCCGAACGGCTGGCACGGGTGCCGTTGACTGCGCTGCAGGCCCCCGCCTATGGGCCGCTGCGCGCGCGGTTTCTTGCGCAGCACCAGCCGCCGATGACGCTGCGCGCGCTCGCGCCCATGGATTGGGACTGGCGGGTGATGATGCGCGGCAATTCGGCGCAGCGTTTCGCCACCGATGCGGCGCGGGCGGCGGCCTACGGTTTCCTGATCACCGAGGTCCAGTTCGATCCTTCGCCCGATGCGCTGTCCCTGCTGGCGCTGCACGATGCCCTGATGGGCGATGCCGCGCCCGCGCTTGACCGGATTGCAGCGCTTGCCGAGCGAAGCCCGCGGGACGCGACATTGCAGCACCGGCTGTCGGTCGTGGCCCTTCTGGCGCGCAAGCCGTCGGCTGCGCGGGCGGCGGCGCAGACGGCGCTGGCTGCCGCCGGCCCAATCCCTGCGCATCGCGCCTGGGCGGGGCGGCTCGAGGTTCGCAACGGCGATGCGGCCGCAGGGCACCGGATGCTGCAGGAGGTGGTGGCCGAAGGGTGGGATATCCCTCCCCTTCGCCTTGTGATGGCCGAGGCTGCCGCCAAGCTTGACCGTCCCGACCAGCAGATCGCGGCGATCGAGGCCGCGCTTGCCATCGCGCCGCACTTTCCCGATGCACTGCTTTACCGCGCGCGGTTTCGTGCCGCATGCGGCGATGTTGCGGCCGCACGGGCCGATCTGGACCGGATCAAGGCGCAAGTGCCCGACCACCGCAAGGCCGCCGAGCTGCGCGCGCAGCTTGACGGTGCTGCCTGAGCATCGACGCAAGGCCCGGCTGGCCTATCTGTCATGCAGAAGTTTCAGGAGGCGGCCCCATGACCCTGCAGGACCCGACCGGACCGGCCGACCCACGCCCGGGGCAGGGGATCGCCCGCGCCACCTCGCGCGGGCAGGCGGTTCCTGCGCCCCCGGTCTCGCGCTTCCTGCGGATCGGCGGCATGGCGGGCGGCATCGCAGGGGCGATGGTCGTCGATGGCGTGCGGCAGCTGGCCGCCGGACGGCGACCTGCGCTGGGCGATCTGCTGATGACGCCGGCCAACGCGCGGCGGCTGGCCGATCAGCTTGCCCAGTTGCGCGGCGCGGCGATGAAGGTGGGCCAGCTTCTGTCCATGGACACCGGCGACCTTCTGCCGCCCGAGATCACCGAGGTTCTGGCCCGCCTCCGCGCCGATGCCCAGCACATGCCTCCGGCCCAGCTCATGCGGGTCCTGTCGCGCCACTGGGGGCCTGACTGGCGGCGGCAGTTCGCTTCGTTCGACATGATCCCGATCGCCGCCGCCTCGATCGGGCAGGTGCATCGCGCGGTGCTGCCGTCGGGGCAGGCGGTGGCAGTCAAGGTCCAGTATCCCGGCATCCGCGCCGCCATCGACAGTGATGTCGGCAATCTTGGCCGGCTGATCGCGCTGTCGGGCATGCTGCCGCCCACGCTCGACCTTGCGCCGCTGCTGGACGAGGCGCGGCGGCAGCTGCACGAAGAGGCCGATTACGCGCGCGAGGCCGAATGCCTCGCGCGGTTCGGCGAACTTCTCGACGGGGCGGACGGGTTCCGCGTGCCCGGCGTTCACCCCGGGCTGACCACGCCCGACATCCTGGTCATGGATTTCATCGAGAGCGCCCCGATCGAGGCGCTTGAAACCGCGCCGCAGGCCGCCCGCGACCGCGCCGCGGCGGCGCTGATCGGGCTGAGCCTGCGGGAATTGTTCGAGTTTCGCCTGATGCAGACCGATCCGAACTTTGCCAACTATCGCCATGACCCCCGCACCGGCGACATCGTGCTGCTGGATTTCGGCGCGACGCGGCACTTCGACAAGGGCATCGTTGCCGCCTTCCACGCGCTGATGGAGGCCGGGCTGACGGATGAGCCTGACTCCCTGCGCGCCCGCGCCATTGCGGCGGGGCTGTTCTCGGAGGAGGTCGCGCCGCAAAGCCAGGAGATGATCCTGACCATGATGACCATGGTCTTTGCCGAGATCCGCCAGGGCGGCATCTTCGACTTCGGCAGCTCGGACCTTGCGCGCCGGCTGCGCGACGTCGGGCTGAAGATGGGCGGCGCGGTCGAACCCGTCTTCGTGCCGCCGATGGATACGCTCTTTCTGAACCGCAAGCTGGCGGGGATGTTCCTGCTGGCAACCCGGTTGCGCGCGCGCGTCGATCTGGGTGCCGTGATCGGGCCCTGGCGGGGCAGGGCGCCCGCATGATCGTCGACGACCGCAGCCTCCCCGGGGCCGAGACCCCGCTCGGCACCCGGTGGGAGCTTCTGACCGACGGCGTCATGGGCGGCGTGTCGCAGGGCCGGCTGGCGCCCGAGGTGATCGACGGCCGCCCCTGCCTGCGCCTGACGGGCGAGGTGCGGCTGGAAAACAACGGCGGCTTCGTGCAGATGGCGCTGGACCTTAGGCCTGACGGGGGTGCTGTCGATCTGAGCGGCTTCGCCGGGGTGGCGCTGACCGCGCGCGGCAACGACCAGGGCTATGCGCTGCACCTGCGCACCGCCGATCTGACCCGGCCCTGGCAATCATACCGGCACGGCTTTGTGTCGTCCTCGGCCTGGACGGCCCATCGCTTGCCCTTCGACAGCCTTGTGGCGCACCGGACCGATGCGCCATTCGATGCCGGCCGGGTCAGGCGGATCGGGCTTGTCGCGATCGGACGGGCATTCAGGGCCGATCTCGCTCTTGCCGATCTGCGCTTCTACGCCTGATCTTCCTGGCCCTCGCGCGGGGCGCCCCCGGCAAGGGCCCGCGCCTCGGCGGTCAGGCCTTCGACGATCTGCTCGGCCGTGGCCGCGCTCAGCGCGCCCATCTTGCCGGCCTCGTCGGCATAGTCCGTCATCGTGCGCGTCCAGAAGGATTGCACAAGCTTCATCGCCTCGGCCGGGTCCTGGCTCGTTGCCAGTTCGTCAAGCAGGGCGCGGTCCTTTTCGAAGCGGGTCTTCATGAAATCAAGCGCCTCGATATTCTGACGCAGAACGGAATCCATCATCCTGATCTGGGCTTTCATGATCGCCGACACCATATCCGAGACATGGGCGGGATCACTGCCCGACGGATGAAAGGGGGAAGGTTGGTCCGACATGGCCGATTCCTTTGCAATGGCTGCAGGCTCGATCAGTGCAGGCGATTTGCCGCATCAGGGCCGGTGAGGCATCTCGATCCTGTTGCCTTGTGGCGGAGGCTGCCTTGATGTGCATCAATCCTGAGTGTGTTTGTCCCGATCGGGCGGCGCAAGCGGCGTCAGGACGGCCATTGTCGCACCGACACCCGTTGCCGCTGCCCGCACTCACCTGCATACTGCGGCCATGCGCAACGGATGGATAACAGTGCCCGCATGACTTCGCCAAACCGCGTCGTATCGACCAGCGACCCGCAGGGGACAGCACCCCAGGTCGCGCCCCCGCCCCTGGCGGTCACGGGGCGGTCGGCGGCGTCGCGGCTGCGGGGGCCGAACTATTCCCATGTGCAGACCGTCGCCCTGGTCATCATCGCGATGGCGGTCGTGCTGTTCTTGCTTGTGCAGGCGCGGTTCATCCTGATCTCGCTGGTGATCGCGATCGTTCTCTTCAGCCTGACCAGCGATGCGATCAACCTGATCGCCCGGGTGCGAATCGGCATTCTGCGGATCCCCAACTGGCTTGCCAGCACCATCGCGGTGCTGCTGATCGCGGTCGCGCTTCTTTCGGCCACCTCGATGATCATCGCGCAGGTCAACACCGTCCTTCTGACCGCGCTGAGCTATACCGAGC
>JAFIEN010000197.1 GCA_020832515.1 Rubellimicrobium sp.
GCTGCCTATGCCGTTGGCATCGCACGACCCATGCCCGACCTGGTCCTTGGTCCCTCGGCCCGGCTGGCCCATCGCGCCCCGGGGATCGAGGCGATGACGGGCAAGCCCACGGCCTTCATCCCCGCCCGCGACTTCATCGACGGCGATCAGGTGATCGAACTGTCGCCGCCCGCGCCGGTCGAGGTCTTTCACCTTGCCCTGCCCCGCCATGCCCGGCTGATCGCCAACGGGGTCGAGGTGGAAAGCTATCACCCCGGCTCGCTTCATTCCCCCGGCCGCCGCCCCGACCTGGCCCCGCTGCTCCTGCCCTGCTCCCCCCCGCGCCCGCCCCTCCCGGCGGCGGGCCCCCCGCTTCTGCACAGGCTGCGGCTGTCCGATCTTGACCTGTTTCGCGTTGCCTGATCGCGTCAGGCCTGATCGAGTCGGGCCTGATTGCCTCAGGCCTGACGCGCCAGCCGCGCCTCGAGCACGTCGAAGGGCACCCCCGGTTCGTCCTTGGCACCCCGGATGACAAGGCTGGTCTTGACGTTGGCCACATTCGGTGCGGCGGTCAGTTCCTCGGTCAGGAAGGTCTGGAAGGTCCGCAGGTCAGGCGAGACGCATTTGAGGATGAAATCCACCTCGCCGTTCAGCATGTGGCATTCGCGCACCAGCGACCAGGCGATGCAGCGGTTCTCGAAGGCCACCAGATCGGCCTCGGCCTGGCTGACAAGGCGGACCATGGCAAAGACCTGCACCTCGAAGCCCAGTTCGCGCGGATCCACATCGGCGTGATAGCCGCGGATATAGCCCTGCTCTTCCAGAGCGCGCACGCGGCGCAGGCAGGGCGGGGCCGATATCCCCACCCGGCGGGCCAGTTCGACATTCGTCATCCGCCCGTCGGCCTGCAATTCGCGCAAGATCATCCTGTCGATCTCGTCGAGTTTCGATCCCGGCACGTGGCAACCCCCGAAGTTTTGGAGATGATATGGAAAGCCAAGCTCCGGCGCAATAATATTTCACGCCCGCGCAACATTGCGATCAAGCCGGCCACCCATCCCGACCCTGCATCCCGCTTCCACATTCCGGCCTTGCATCCGGCGCAGGACCACGGCCTTTCATCGCCCTCCTGTGCGGACTATATCCGTGCCAGCCATGCGTATCGGAGGGTCGCCCATGTCCGCAGATCGTCACACCCGCGTCCTCATCATCGGCTCCGGCCCGGCAGGCTATAGCGCGGGCGTCTATGCCGCGCGCGCGATGCTGAACCCGGTGCTGCTTCAGGGGATCGAACCCGGCGGCCAGCTGACCACCACCACCGAGGTCGAGAACTGGCCCGGCGATACCGAAGTGCAGGGCCCCGACCTCATGGTGCGGATGGAGGCCCATGCCCGCGCCATGGGGACCGAGATCATCCAGGACATCGTGACGAAGCTGGACCTGTCCGCCCGCCCCTTCGTGGCCGAAACCGACAGCGGCACACGCTGGACGGCAGATGCGGTGATCCTTGCCACCGGGGCGCGCGCGAAATGGCTGGGCATCGAGACGGAACAGAAGTTCCGGGGCTTCGGCGTTTCGGCCTGCGCCACCTGCGACGGGTTCTTCTATCGCGGTCAAGAGATCGTCGTCGTGGGCGGCGGCAATACGGCCGTCGAAGAGGCCCTGTTCCTGACGAATTTCGCCTCGAAGGTCACGCTGGTCCATCGCCGCGATGAACTGCGCGCCGAAAAGATCCTGCAGGACCGGCTGTTCAAGAACCCCAAGATCATCCCGCTCTGGTTCCACGAGATCGACGAGGTGGTCGGCACCGAGGATCCCCTGGGCGTCGAAGGCGTGCGTGTGCGCGACGTCCGGACGGGCGAGACGCAGGTCATCCCCGCCAAGGGCCTGTTCATCGCGATCGGCCATGCGCCGGCTTCGGAACTGGTGGAGGGTCAGCTGGAAACCCATCACGGCGGCTATGTGAAGGTGGAGCCCGGCACGACGCACACCTCGATCCCCGGGGTCTTTGCCGCAGGCGACCTGACCGACCATGTCTACCGCCAGGCCGTGACCAGCGCCGGCATGGGCTGCATGGCCGCACTCGATGCCGAACGCTGGCTGGCCGAACAGGCCGATACGCTGCGCACCGCCGCCGAATAACGTCCAAGGGACATGCAGAAGGGTCATACCACCCGCGCATTCTGCGGTGGGCTGCCCATTTCGCTTGAAGTCTTGTTTGACCGGGTCTAGGCGGCGCGCGACGGTGCGGCGGGGCATGGCCCGGCACCTGATCCCGGCCCGGCCGCACACCTGCGGCGTTGAGAATCGAGTTTCAAGATGCAGCTTTCCCTCGCCCCCGTTCCCGAACTTTACGTAAGCTATGACAGCGCCCAGAAGCTTAAGGTCGAGGCGGGCAATCTTGTGAGCCACGACCTTTCGCTCCGGCAGATCTGCGATCTGGAGCTTCTGATGAACGGCGGCTTCGCGCCGCTGAAGGGGTTCCTCGGTCAGGCCGATTACGACAGCGTCGTCGCAACCATGCGCCTGACCGATGGCAGCCTCTGGCCGATGCCCGTCACGCTGGACGTGTCCGAGGACTTTGCCGCCAAGGTCGAACCCGGGCAGGACATCGCGCTGCGCGATCAGGAAGGCGTTATCCTGGCCACGATGACCGTCACCGACAAATGGGTGCCGAACAAGACGCTCGAGGCCGAACAGGTGTTCGGCGCCGATGACATCGCCCATCCGGCGGTGAACTACCTTCATCACCGCGCGGGCAAGGTCTATCTGGGCGGTCCGGTGACCGGCATCCAGCAGCCGGTGCATTACGATTTCCGCGCCCGCCGCGACACGCCGAACGAACTGCGCGCCTTCTTCCGCAAGATGGGCTGGACGCGCATCGTGGCCTTCCAGACGCGCAACCCGCTGCACCGCGCGCATCAGGAACTGACCTTCCGCGCCGCGCGCGAGGCGCAGGCGAACCTCTTGATCCACCCCGTCGTCGGCATGACCAAGCCGGGCGATGTGGACCATTTCACCCGCGTGCGCTGTTACGAGGCGGTGCTGGATCAATACCCCTCCTCGACCACGCATCTGAGCTTGCTGAACCTTGCCATGCGCATGGGCGGCCCGCGCGAGGCGCTTTGGCACGCGATCATCCGCAAGAACCACGGCCTGACCCATTTCATCGTGGGCCGCGACCATGCCGGCCCCGGCAAGAACAGCGCGGGCAAGGATTTCTACGATCCCTACGCCGCGCAGGTGCTTGTCCGTCAGCACGAGGCCGACATCGGCATCGAGATGGTCGATTTCAAGCAGATGGTCTATGTGCGCGAAAAGGCGCAGTATTATCCGGTGGACGAGGTGCCCGAAGAGTCGACCGTGCTGGATATCTCGGGCACCGAACTGCGCCGCCGCCTGCGTGAGGGGCTTGAGATCCCCGACTGGTTCAGCTTCCCCGAAGTGGTGAAAGAGCTGCGCCGCACCTCGCCCCCGCGCGCGCGGCAGGGGTTCACGGTGTTCTTCACGGGGTTTTCCGGTTCGGGCAAATCGACCATCGCCAACGCGCTCATGGTCAAGCTGATGGAGATGGGGGGCAGGCCGGTGACGCTGCTGGACGGCGATGTGGTGCGCAAGCATCTGTCCTCGGAACTCGGCTTCTCGAAGGAACATCGCGACATCAACATCAAGCGGATCGGCTATGTCGCCTCCGAGATCACCAAGAACGGAGGCATCGCGATCTGCGCGCCCATCGCGCCCTATGCGACGACACGGGCCGAGGTGCGCGAGATGATCGAGGCTTATGGCGCCTTCATCGAGGTGCATGTCGCGACCAGTATCGACGAATGCGAACGGCGCGACCGCAAGGGCCTCTACAAGCTGGCGCGGGAAGGCAAGATCAAGGAATTCACCGGCATTTCGGATCCCTATGACGTGCCCGAGACACCCGAGATGCGGGTCGAGACCGAGAATGTCGATGTTGACAATTGTGCCCAGCAGGTGATCCTGAAGCTGGAAAGCATGGGGCTGATCAAGGCCTGAACAGCGGGATCGTGATCGTTGCATTCACGACCATACCGCCCCGCTTCGGACTGCTGGGCGAAGCTCTCTCTGCCATCGAGGGGCAGAGGCTACGCCCGGACGCGGTCGAGCTTTACCTTCCGAAAAGCTTCCGGCGCTTCCCCGGAGAGCGTCCCTCGCTTCCTGCCCTGCCCGACTGGGTCACCGTGATCGAAACCGAAACGGATCTCGGGCCCGCCACCAAGATCCTTCCGGCCCTTGATCGATGGGAGGGGCAGGACGTCGACATCCTGTTCTGCGACGATGACGTGCGGCACGATCCCGATTGGGCCGCGCGATTCGCAGCCGGTCGCATTGCACGGCCCGACGACCTCTTGTGTGAATACGGCCTCGATCTCGACGAACTGCTTGGAGATCCCTCACGGGGGCGGGACGCAGTCCCCAAACCCCGTGCCGTAGTGAACCGACCCACACCGGACGAATTGCGGGCGGTCAGAAAGAAAATGGCAGCAGGCGGCCCAGGACGCCCCTATCTTGCCAGCCCCGGCTATGTGGACATCCTGATGGGCTTTCGGGGGGCGTTGATACGGCCCGGATGGATCGACCCCCGGGCATGGCGCCTTCCCGACTTGCTCTGGACGGTGGACGATGTCTGGCTGTCAGGCATGATCGCCTTGGCCGGCCGTCACATCTGGGCAGGTGGCAATGCGTGCTGGATGGCGGGCCTGACTGCGGCGTCCAGGATGCACGATCTCTACAACAGCGTGATCGACGGGCATGACCGGGCCAGTGCCAACCGCCATTGCGTGGACTACCTGCAGGAAACTTACGGCCTGTGGCGGTGACCGCCCCCCGGTGAAACCGCACCGGCAACTTGTGGTGCCAGCGGGCCAGCGCCAAGGCCAGGCGACGGTCGGCCACCGGCACAAGTCGGGTGCCCGCTGCGGGTCGAGACCGGGACTGTCGGCGTCGACTATTGCGCCCCGCAGGTGCTTGCGAAGCTGGAAAGCATGGGCGAAGCCGTCAGGGGCCTGCGCCTTGCGCCACCCTACCGCAGGCGGGGCCGGTCGGGGTCGACGGCGGCCCAGAGGGTGATCCGGCCCTCGGGCGGTTGTTCGAGGGCGGCCAGCAGCCGCGCGGACCGCAGGCCCGGCAGGGCGGCGAAAAGGTCGAACAGGCGGTCGGCGCCTTCGGCATCGACGGGGATGGTCAGGATTTCGCCGCCCGGACCGGTCAGGATCCAGTGCAGGGGATGGCCGGTCGGGTCGATTTCGAGACGGCGGAGGTCGTCCAGATCGAGGACACCGCCCGTCAGGGGGCCGAAATAGGCGATCCGCCGTTCGGCGATCTGCACCACGCCCGCCCCGCCGCCGCCACGCGCGAAGCGCAGCCTTTGCCACCCGGTCCAGATCAGCGCCAGCCCCGTCGCCAGAGCCCCCCAGCCAAGGATGCGCGCCAGGCCGAAACCGCCCAGTGCCAGCCACAGCCCGAAAAGCGCAAGCCCCGCCCCCGCCAGCACCTCGCGCCAGCGCCAGAGCAGAGCGCGCGCTGCCGGTCGCAGGAACTCAGCCATGCGCCACCTCGCGCGGCCGATGCAGCTGTCGGTGCGCAGGGGGGGGCCGACGGCACAAACCGGCGCCGGACAGCGCGGGATGCGCGCGCTCACGCCGCACCCCCCTCACCGCCAGTCCCCCCGCAGGCTCTGCCACAGGACAAGCGCGGCAAGGGCCGCCGTTTCGGCCCGCAGGATGCGGGGGCCGAGGGCGATGCGGCGGGCGAAGGGCAAGGCGGCCAGCTGGTCGCGTTCGGCGGACGAAAAGCCGCCCTCGGGGCCGATCAGGACGGCACCGGGACCGGCTTCCCGAGGCGGCTCGACATTCCCCGAGCCCGCCAGCGCCTCGTCGCAGAACCACAGGTCGCGGCCCTCGGGCCAGGCATCAAGCACCGCCCCCAGACGCGCCGGGGGGGCCACCGGCGGCACGAAAAGCGCGCCGCATTGCTCGGCCGCCTCAAGCGCATGGGCCTCCATCTTCTCGGGCCGGACGCGCTCGGCATTGGTGCGCTCGGTCAGGACGGGCACCAGCCGCGCAACGCCCAGTTCGACCGCCTTTTCCACCAGAACCTCGAGCCGCGCCTTGCGGATCGGCGCGAAGACCAGCCAGAGGTCCGGCGGCATGACCTGCGCGCGAAGCCGCACCTCGGCCAGAAGCAGCCCCCCGCGCTTGGCCAGCTCGGCGATCCGCGCCCGCCATTCGCCGTCATGTCCGTTGAAGAGCGTGACCTCGGCCCCCGCACCAAGACGCAGGACATTGCCCAGGTAATGCACCTGTCCCTGCGACAGGGGAACGGTTTGCCCTTCGGACAGCGGGTGATCTACATGAAGGCGCGGCACGGCGGACATGGAGGGCAGACTATGCAGGGCAACGACGGGACGCCAGAGCAGACCGGACCCGTGCAGACCGGACCTGTCGCCGATGCGGCGTCCGGCAACTGGGTCGATCGGTTCGCGCCCCCGCGCGCGCGGCCCTGGCTGCGCCTGTCGCGCGCCGACCGGCCGATCGGGACATGGCTTCTGCTGATTCCCTGCTGGTGGGGCCTTGCGCTGGGCGTGATCGAGACGGGGCGGTTCGGCCCGCATGACCTGTGGATCGCGCTGGGCTGTGTCATCGGTGCCTTCCTGATGCGCGGCGCGGGCTGCACCTGGAACGACATCACCGACCGCGACATCGACGGCAGCGTCGCCCGCACCCGCGCGCGCCCCATCCCCTCGGGTCAGGTGACGGTGCGGGGGGCGCTGATCTGGCTGGTGGCGCAGGCGCTTTTGGCCTTCGGGATCCTTCTGACCTTCAACACCACGGCCATCGCGCTTGGGATCGCGGCGCTTGTGCCGGTCGCGGTCTATCCGTTCGCCAAGCGGTTCACATGGTGGCCGCAAGTCTTTCTGGGCGTGGCCTTCAACTGGGGCGTGCTTCTGGCCTATGCCGCCCATACCGGCACGCTCGCGCCCTCTGCCATCGCGCTTTACGCCGGCGGCATCGCCTGGACGCTGTTCTACGATACGATCTATGCCCATCAGGATGCCGAGGACGACGCCCTGATCGGGGTCCGCTCGACCGCGCGCCTGTTCGGCGAGGCCTCGCCCCGCTGGCTGCGCCGCTTCCTTGTGGCGACGGTGCTGCTGACCGGGCTTGGTGCGCTTCTGGCGGGGGTGCAGGGCAATGGTCTCGCACTCGTGATCGCACTTGGCGGGCCCTGGGCGATGGGTTGGCACCTGACCTGGCAACTGCGCCAATTCGATCCGGGCAACCCTGCAAGGCTTCTTGCGATCTTCCGCTCGAACCGCGATGCCGGTCTGATCCTCGCGCTGTTTTTCGCCGTCGCAGCCGCCGTCTGATTGAAGCCCGGGGGCGGGCACCCTAGACAGTCGGGAGTCGAAACGACCCGAACGGACCTCATGCGACTTTCCCGCACCATCCTGCCGCTGCTTGCCTTCCTGATCGCTGCGGGCCTGTCGGTTCTGGCCGCCCGTGCCACCGTCGCCCTGGTCGAGACGCGTTCGGTCGATGCCGTGCAGGACGAGCTGGTGCAGCAGGGCCATGACTGGGCGCAGGTGATCGGCGACGGACTGCAGATCATCCTCGAGGGCGAGGCCCCGACCGAGGCGATGCGCTTTCGCGCCATGTCCATCGCGGGCAGCATCGTGGATGCCAGCCGGGTCATCGACAACATGTCGGTCACCGATACCGCCGGGATCGCGCCACCGGACTTCGCCATCGAGATCTTGCGCAATGACAGCGGCGTGTCGCTGATCGGGCTGATCCCGGCCTCGACAGATCGGGAAGCGCTGAACCTCGAGATCGCAGAGATCGCCGCCGGACAGGAGGTGGCCGACCTCCTGCATAGCGCCGATTACCCGGTGCCGCCCGGTTGTGAACCCGCGCTCGACTATGCGCTCAGGTC
>JAFIEN010000198.1 GCA_020832515.1 Rubellimicrobium sp.
CCGGGGATACGGGGGGGGGGGTGCTCGGGGGGGGGGGGGGGTTGGTGCTGTGCGGGGGCGGGGGCCGGGCCTTGGCTGCCGGGGGCGCCGGCGCCGACAGCCTGTTCGGGGGGGCGGGCAATGACGTGCTGGACGGCGGCGCAGGCGATGACCTGCTGGTTGCGGGCGCAGGCAACGATCGGCTGACGGGCGGGGCGGGCGACGATATCCTGATCGGCGGCACGGGGCGCAACAGCCTGTACGGCGGGGCGGGGGCGGACAGTTTTGTGATCGTGGCCGAGGCGGCAGAGCCCGGCGCCACGGTCAATGTCGATCTGCTGTTCGATTTCAACCGCGACGACGGCGACCGGCTGATCCTGACCGGCCCCGGTGCCCCGGACAGCTGGGACGCGCTTCTGGCCGCAGGCACGATCACGCAGAACGGGGCGCATGCCGTCATCCGCTTCGGCAACCAGTCCGTCCAGGTGATGGACACCGATGCCACGCTGATCGACGAGACTGTCGTTCTGTTCGACCCGCCTGCCGAGGGGCCGGACACGGAACCCGGGGACGGGCCGCCGCGGTTCGACAGTCCCGAGGACTTCCTTGCCAGCGGCCTTCACACGACGCTGGGAAGCGTGGTGATCGGCGAGACGCTCTATCACCGCCGCGACGCGCCGCCGCCGCACGAGGATTTCAGGTTCCAGGACGGTGCGGGCAACTGGTGGTCGCCCGATTATGTGGTTGTCGTGGCAGCAGGCCAGTCGAACATGCTGGGGGCCGGCAGCGGGGGCGATCTGTCGCTGGGCGGCAACGTGATGGCCTGGGACTGGGTCAACGGCCAGCTTGTCGCTGCCGATTACGACGCAGCACCCGCGGGCGGGCCTGGCGTGCGCACGGGGACGGCCACGCGCAACAACCTCTACTTTCCCTTCGCCGATGCAATCTCGGCCGAACTGGGCCAGCCGGTCCTTGTCATCGCCCGGCCGGTCAGCGGCTCGTCCATCGACAGTTGGCTGGCCTCGGCGAACGGAACGCTCTGGGCCGCGCTCGAGGCCGATATCAACGAGGCACTGGCGACCGTGGGTCAGGACAGCGTCGACGCATTCCTCTGGCATCAGGGCGAGGCGAATTTCAACCTGTCCACCGCAGCCTATCAGGCCCGGTTCGAGGAATTCCTGACCCAGATCAGGACCGCCGCCTGGGGCGGGACGGAAACCGCAATCCTGGTGGGAGAGCTGTCGCGCGGCGGACTGAACCATCACCAGAATGCCGCGCTGCAGGCGGTCGAACTGGCGAATACCGATCCCAACCTGGCCTTCGTGAGTTCGACCGGCCTTGCGACATTCGATGCCACGCAGGTCCATTTCACCGGCGAGGCGCTGGTCGAATTCGGTCTGCGCTATTTCGAGGCCTGGCTCGGGATCGGGGGCAGCCACCCCGCCCAGCCGACCAACACCGCGCCGGTTGCGGTGCCGGAGGCGGTGCCCGAGGGCGGCATCGTGCTGCTTGAGGGCGAGCTTGTGACGCTCGATCTGTCGGGATGGTTCGAGGATGCCGAGGGCGATGCACTCTGGGTCTATGGCCATGCCGACGACCGGTCGCTCAGGATCGTGACGAGCGAGGGCAGCCTGCTGACCCTGCATCCCGGATACGAGGATGCGGGCAGCTACATGCTGCGGGTCTTTGCCAGCGACTATCACCTCGACAGCGCGCCGATCCTTGTGCCGCTGACGATCCTGCCGCGCGATCCGGGGCTGATCGCCTATCGCACAGGCGATTTCACGACCGAGTTGCGCGGCTATCAGGATGTCGGCACCGCGATGCCGTTCCTGCGCGCCAATGCCGGTATCGATATCCTGACGGCCGGCGCGTTGTCGGCCGACGGGACCGACCTGATCACCCTCAACGGAGTCACGATCCGGGGTGCTGCGGGGCTTTCGGGCGGCTTCGTGCTGGGCGAGGGCGTGCTGCGCGGCACGCTGGCAGGCGAGGCGGATTTCGACATGACGGGGAATCCGTCGGCCAACCAGCTTTACGGCAATGACGGCGACAACGTGCTGCGCGGGGGGGCCGGCAACGACCTTGTCTGGGGCGGGGCCGGTGACGACCGTCTGCATGGTGGCGGGGGCGACGACCGTCTGTATGGCGGGCCGGGCGACGACATCCTGGTCGCGGGCGCAGGCCTTGACCATGCATGGGGCGGCACCGGGGCCGATACCTTCGTCTTCGCCAGCGGCGACGGCATCCTGCATATCCGCGATTTCGAGCCCGGGGTCGATGTGATCGACCTTGCCGGGCTGGACGGCATCGCCGATCACGACGCGCTTCTGGCCGAAGCGCGCGTGGTGCAATCGGGAACGCGCAGCCTGATCGACATTTCCGGGGACCGGCTGTTCATCCACGACATCGAGATCGCGGCGCTGGAGGCGGATTTCTTCGTGTTTGCCTGAAAGGCCCGGGCGATCGCCATGTCCGGGGGGCGGGGCCGGTTGCCGCTCGGGTTTAACGGTTGACGCATCTTCGTGAATATGGCTAATTCCCGCCACAGTCGGCGAAGTCCGGCAGGGAGAACCAAAGCCAAAAAGGGGTCGCCGCTCGGCCCCTTTTTGTTTTGCGGGGGGCGCGCCCGATGGAGGCCCTGCCCGCCGGGCCACGCGAACCCGGTCCGATCTTGATCCTGACATTGCGATGCCCACATGCTAGAGCGCATGCGATGAACGCTCTCCAGCCGGAAATGATCCAATGCACACTTCCCTGAAACTGATCTCTGCGGTCGCCCTGATTGCGCTGTCGGCCCCCGCCCTTGCGCAGGAGGATGCGATCGACGCCCCCCTGGCCCCCGAGGACATCCTTGGCCTGACCCTGGGCGAGGTGGTCGACGACGGCACCTTGCGGCCCGGACAGGCCTTCACGCGCGAGGAATTCGGGGACTGGCTCCTGCGCTGCCTGCACGATCCCGACGGGCCCGATCCTTGCCAGCTGTACCAGCTGCTGGAAGACGACGACGGCAATCCGGTGGCCGAGATCAGCATGTTTCCGCTGCCCGATGGCGGCCGCGCCGCAGCCGGAGCAACGATCGTGGCCCCGCTCGAGACGCTTCTGCCCGAGCAGATCACGATCTCGGTCGATGGTGGCGCGGCCCGGCGCTACGCCTTCACCTTCTGCAACATCGGCGGCTGCGTCGCGCGGGTGGGTTTCACGCCCGAAGAAGTGGACCAGTTCAAGGCTGGACGCACGGCCACGATGCGGGTGGTTCCCGCCGCCGCACCCGATCAGGAGGTTGTGCTGACGATTTCCCTGAGCGGCTTCACCGCCGGCTTCACCAGCGTCGGCGAGCAGGAACCCCAATAGCGCGTCGTACAGCGCTTCGGAGGCTGGCGGGAGGGGGCGCGGGGGGGGGGGGGGGGGGGGGGGGGGGGGGGGGGGGGGGGGGGGGGCGGTGGGCGGGGGCGCGGGCCGGGGGGGGGGGGGCCCCCCCCCCCCCCGGGCCTGCGGCCCTCCCCCCGGAGTATTTCGACCAAAGCGAAAGGCAGATTGCGCGAAGGGGCCGGATGGACAGCGGCGCGCGATGCTTGCGGGCAGGCACCCTGGCTGCGGGCCGGCGCGCGCAAGGGGCCTCCTTCGGTCTGGCCTGATCGCGTGATGTGACCGGAGCCGCCGGCAAAGCATCCGGTGGCGGGCGCGGCTATCCCGTGACGGATCGGGCCGGCGGGCGGCGCAACGAACAGAGATTGCCCGCATTTTGTGCGCCCGGACGAGGCATTCCAGCTGGTCCGGGCCTTCGCCAAAGGCGCAGGATCGGCACACAAGATATTAGAATGGTTAGGTTTTCCTGAATTGGCTGACGCGCGCGCGCGCCGGTCCGAGAGGTTTATGGCGGGGCATTTGCCCGAACGGTGAACAACTGACGTGGAGAAGGGCAGAAAAGGTGTTGACAGTCCAGTCAATCGGCAAGCCTTATGTCCGGGCAGCCTGCCGGCGCCGGCGCGATGCGGCCGGGGCCGTGCCAAGACAGGCGACGAAAGGACCTGCCCGGGCCTCTTCCGGGCCCAGATCCTGCAACACGGAGGTACGACCATGAAACCTGATATCGTTGACCAGTATCATGCCGTCCAGCGCGGCGAACTCAGCCGTCGCGCGTTCAACAGGACGCTCCTCGGAGCCGGGATCGTGACGACGTTCCTGCCCGCCATGCCGCGGCGTCCGATGGCGCAAAGCAACGGGATAGCGACCTATTTCACCTGGGGTGGCTACGACATTCCCGAACTGTTCGAGGATTTCGTCGCCCAGCACGGCGAATTGCCGAATTTCGCCCTTTTCGGATCGGTCGAGGATGCGCTGACGCGGTTTCGCGCGGGCTTTGTCGCCGATCTGGTGCACCCCTGCATGAGCGATGTGCCGCGCTGGAGGGAGAGCGGCCTGTTCCAGCCGATCGATACGTCGCGGCTGTCGAACTTCCCCGATGTGCTGACCGAACTCTATGAAGACGAGTTCAACCAGGCCGAGGGTGGCGGGATCTGGCAGGTGCCGTTCGACTGGGGCGACACGTCGATCACCTTCCGCACCGATCTTTACGAGTTCGAGGGCGAGGATACCTGGGATATCCTGTGGGATGAGAGCCTTGCCGGCCGCATCGGAATGCTGGGCGCCGGGGACGATGCCTGGTGGTGCGGCGCGATCAAGGCTGGTGTGCCGTTTTCGGAACTGCATACCGACGAGGCCTTTGATACGATCGCGGCCGTGATGCGCGAGCAGCGTCCGCTGGTGCGGATGTATACGGACGATACGACCACGCTGAACCAGGCGCTGGCCTCGGGCGAGCTTGTGGCGGCGATGACCTGGAACAGTTCGGCGACGGAACTTGCGGCCGAAGGCCTTCCGGTGCGCTTTGCGCGGCCCAAGGAAGGCACGCTGACCTGGGTTTGCGGGGTGATGATGCATCGCGATGCCCCCAATCCCGACACTGCCTATGACATCATCGATTCGCTCATCAGCGTCTCGGCCGGGCAGTTCATGATCAACGACTACGGTTATGGTCATGCCAATGCCCGCTCCTTCGAGCTGTTCACCGACGAACAGCTTGCCGCCCGGTCGCTGTCGCGTGATCCTGCGGCGTTGCTCGATGCCGGTCACCGGGCGATCCCGCAGTCGCAGGAATGGACCGCGCGGATGAACACGCTTTGGGAGCAGATCAAGGCCGGGTTCTGATCCGGCTGCCGACCTGCTTTGCAAGGCAGTTCGTGACGGAGGCCGTATGGCACTGACCACCGAAATCGATCAACAGCAAAGCGCGGGGCAGCCAGCTGCCTCGCGTCTCATGTGGGTCTTTACCCGGTACGAATGGCTCAAGGGGCTGGCAATGCTTGGCCCCACACTCATCGTGATGGGGCTGACGGTCGGTGTCCCGTTCCTGCTCATGATGATGATGAGCCTCTGGACCCAGGTGGGTTTCGGCTTTGCCGACACATGGTCGCTGACCAACTATCGGCTTCTGTTCACCGAACCGATCTATTTCGCCCTGATGAGCCGGTCCATCGCCATTTCGGCCGTTGCGACGATCGTGACCGTCATGCTGGCCTATCCAATGGCCTATTACCTGGCGTTCCACGTGCACCGGAACAAGATCCTGTGGCTGATCGTGATCATGGTGCCCTTCTGGTCGAGCTATCTGCTGCGGGTCTTTGCGTGGCGGGTGATCCTGGGGTACGAGGGGGTGATCAACTCGGGCCTGCAGGAGATCGGCCTGATCGACGAGCCACTCGCCTTTCTGCTTTACAGCCGGACGGCCGTGACGATCACGCTGGCGCATGCCTGGGCCGCCTTCGCCTTTCTGCCGATCTATGTGTCGATGGAGAAGATCGACCGATCGGTGCTCGAGGCTGCGGCTGATCTGGGTGAGCCGCCGCATATGCGCTTCTTCCGGATCGTGCTGCCGCTATCCATGCCGGGCGTGATCGCCGGGACGCTTCTGATGTTCATCCCCACGGTGGGCGATTACGTCACGCCGACCCTGGTGGGGGGGCCGGATTCGCGGATGATCGGGACGCTGATCCAGCTCCAGTTCGGCGCGATCAACAACTGGCCCATGGGGGCGGCCCTGTCGCTGGCCATGCTGGCGGCCATCTCGATCGTGGCCGGACTGTTCGTGGGCCTGATGTATCTGCTCAGGAGACTCGCCAGATGACGACCCGGCGTTTCGAGTTTCACCGGCCAAATCGCTGGCTGACCGGCTATGCCGTGGTCTTCATGCTGCTGTTGTATGTGCCGGTCCTGTTCATTCCGCTGTTCTCGTTCAACGCGGGGATCCACGCCCGCTTTCCGATCGAAAACTTCACCTTCGACTGGTATCGGCAGATGGTGCAGCGCGCGACGATGATGCAGGCGCTTTACAACAGCCTGAAGGTGGCGGCGGTCGTTTCGGTCGTCTCGACGGTGATGGCGGTCTTTGCGGCCAAGGCGATCGTGCGCTACCGCATTCCGGGCAAACGCTCGATCGTGAGCATGATCATGCTGCCTCTGGTGGTGCCCGGCATCATCTTCGGCGTGGCGCTTCTGATGCTTCTGAGTTCGATGCAGGTGCCGCTGTCGCTGATCACCATCGGCGCGGGGCATATGGTGATCTGCCTGCCCTTTTCGATCGCGACGCTTCTGCCGCGGTTCGAAGGGTATGATGCGTCGTTCGACGAGGCGGCGGCAGATCTGGGCGAAAGCCCGTGGTTCGTGTTCTGGCGGGTGACGGTGCCGATCATCCTGCCGGGGATCGTGGCAAGCCTGCTGATGTCCTTCACCATCTCGTTTGACGAGTTCATCATCGCCTTCTTCCTTGCAGGCAACGAACCGACGCTGCCGATCTACATCTGGAACCAGCTGCGCTTTCCGCAGAACTTCCCGACGATCCTGGCGATGGGCTCGCTCATCCTGTTCTTCTCCTTCGTCCTTGTTTTCCTGGGTCTGTGGATCGGGCGGATGGGGACGATCAAGCTTGTCGACAAGGAGACCATCGCATGAGCGCAGATCCGATGATCCGCATCGACCGCATCGAAAAGCTGTTCGGCCCGGTCAAGGCGGTCGCCGGGGTCAGCTTCGACATCGAAAGGGGCGAATTCTTCTCGATCCTCGGGGCCTCGGGCTCGGGCAAGACGACGCTCTTGCGCATCATGGCCGGGTTCGAGGCGGCGACGGCCGGGGCGCTTTACATCGACGGGCAACAGATGGACGCGGTCCCGCCGCATCTGCGGCCCGTGAACATGGTGTTCCAGAGCTATGCGATCTTTCCGCATCTGAACGTGCGCGACAATATCGCCTTCGGTCTGCGCAAGCTCAAGCTTGGCCGGGCCGAACGGGCGCGGCGGGTCGACGAGATGCTTGAACTGATCAAACTGCCCGGCTTCGGTGACCGGGGCGCCGACCAGCTTTCGGGCGGGCAGCGGCAGCGGATCGCGCTGGCCCGCTCGCTGATCCTGAAGCCCAAGGTGCTTTTGCTCGACGAACCGCTGGGCGCGCTCGACAAGCAGTTGCGCGAACAGATGCAGGTCGAGTTGCGGGCGCTGCAACGCTCGGTCGGGATCACCTTCGTGCTGGTGACCCATGACCAGGAAGAGGCGCTGACGCTGTCGGACCGGATCGCGGTGATGGCTGATGGCAAGGTGCTTCAGGTCGATACGCCCGACGGGCTTTACGAGCGACCAAGGACGCGGCTTGTGGCCAGTTTCGTGGGCAACATGAACTTCCTGCCCGCGCGAATGACGGACAGGCAGAACGGGCATCTGGTGCTGGATGTCGCGGGGCTTGGCGCCTGTTCGGTGGGTGAGGATCGCCTGCCCGACAGCGGAACGCAGAACCTGTGCGTCGCGATCCGGCCCGAGAAGATCGCGCTGCATCTTTCCCCGCCCGAAAACGGGGCGCCGGCCATCGAGGGCAAGGTCGCCGACCGGGTCTATCTGGGCGAAC
>JAFIEN010000199.1 GCA_020832515.1 Rubellimicrobium sp.
ATCGTTTCGGACTGAAGCTTCTTGGCGATCTCGGCGAAGGCGGCCATATGCTCGGCTGCCGATTCGGCGGTCGCTGTCATGAAATCGGTCATCGACTTGGCATAGTCGGCCGGGTCCGCCTTGGCGGCCGTGATCGACGACATCTTGGTCAGCGTGTCATGGGTCCATTTCGCCGAAAGCTCGGTCGATTTCGAGGCCGCGTCGAGCGCGACGGACGACATCTTCTCGGTCAGCGTCGACTGCGACTTGAACATGTTCTCCATCGCCTTCGTGTCCATCGGGAAGACCGACATCATGTCCTTGAAGACGGCCGTGTAATCTTGGGTCTTGGTCATCGGAAAGCCCCTTCTCTGGCTATGCGAGCCCTTTGCCCGCCATCTCGATGATCCCCATATGCATGCTGCGGCGCGGCATTTCAAGAGATAAATGCTGCACTGCAGCAAAATCGTCGGTTGCAACAGCAGACGTCATGCAGCTGGCGGTCTGGCGCACCCCTGCGCGATGCGGACCGCGTCGTTCCGGGCGGGGCCCTGGCGGCATCAGGGCGCGCCTTGCACATCCGGCGCTTGATCGTTCCGAAAGGTCGGGAGAATGTGGGCCCTCGAAGCCCCTGCCCTTCTGCGTTCCGGCGCAACCGGGCATGACAGGAGTTGTGCGATGGATCTGGAAACCGTGCCCCCTGAGGAACTGGGCCGCAGCCTGCGCGGGATCGGCGTGAATCTCTTGTGCCGCGATGTGCGCGCGACGGCCAGCTTTCTGGCCGAGGTCGTCGGCCTGTCGATCCATCGCCTCGATGACGATTTCGCGTTGGCCCGGCATGCAGAGATGCTGATCCAGCTGCATTCGGACGGAGCCTTCGGGGCCCATCCCTTGCTGGGACAGGTCCCCGAGACGCCGCCGCGCGGGGGTGGCGTTCAGCTCTATCTGTTCGGCATAGATCCCGACACTGCCTGCAGACGGGCCGATGCGGCCGCCGCGGTCGTGCTGGAACGGCCTGCCGACAAGCCCCACGGCCTGCGCGAGGCCACGATCCTGTCGCCGGATGGCTATGCCTTCTCGCCGGCCGTTCCCATTCCGGCCTGAGCGCCTCGACGGCGGTGCGGGCCTCTTTTCGGAACGATCTCCCCGAAACGGTGTCGCGCCTCATCCGTCCTTTCAGCGCCAGTCGTGCGACACCGCATCCGGGCGGCTCGTGCGACCTGACCCGGCAGCCACGGCGCCGACACGACGCGCGTGCCATACGTCATTTCGGGATATTCTCGCGAAAGATCAGCCGTGGCTCGATGAAATGTTCAGGCAGGAGCGCGTGGTGCGAGGCGATGGCACCCAGAAGCCGGATGACCGTCTGTTCGGCCACCAGCCGGGCGTTCTGGTCGATGACAAGGTCGATCACCCCCGCCGCCAGCGCGCGGCGCATCATGGGCGACAGGTCATGCATGATCGCGAACGGGCGGCGTCCGGGCGGCTTGCGCGCAAGGGCCGCCGCGATCCCGTTGCGCCCGCCGCCGATGCAGTAGATGCCCACAAGATCGCGATGCTCCGCGATCAGCGCCTCGGTCTGGGCTTCGGTCATCGACTGGCCAAGACCCACGTCGATCGAGGGCAGTGGCGCAAGATCGGGAAACTCGGCCGCCAGGACGGACAGGAAACCCTCCTCGCGGTCGCGCTGGCCCTGCAGGCTGCGTTGCCCGATGAACAATCCGATCCGTCCGCACATCCGTCCGCACATCCGCCCCATGACCAGACCCGCGGTTCGCCCCGCGACACGATCGTCCAGCCCGACATAGGCCGCGCGCGCGGATGAGGGCAGGTCCGAGCCGAAGGTCACGACCTTGATCCCCGCCTCGACCAGCCGGCCGACGGCTTTGCGCGTCTCGGGATGGTCCACGGCGACGATGCCAACCCCCCGCGTTCCCATGTCGATCCGGTCGAAGGCGGCGACAAGCGCTGACGGGCTAAAATCGGGCAGGTCGTGCAGGATCGCCGCAGAGACCAGCGGCAGTGTGCGGGTAAAGTCCGACAGCCGCTCGGCGACCTCTCTCAGAAAGCCCTGGTCGCGATAGGGCAGGAAGAATTCCACCTGCGCGGGTCGGGCCGGCAGGACGGTCATCCCCTCGGACGGCAGGTAATGCAGCGCGCGGGCGGCCTGCAGCACGCGCTGCCGGTTGACCGCGCTGACGCCGGGGCGGGAATTGAGCACACGGTCCACCGTCGCGGTCGAGACGCCCGACAGGCGCGCGATATCTGCTATGGTGGAACGCGACATGTTCGGACGGCCCCGGAGAGCGGATCGTCCCGCGATGTGCACGGGATCGCGGGGGCGATGCAAGGGCAGTTCTTGCCGGATCGGGGCGGGATGGTGCTGCACCGGGCGACGGGATCCGATGCTGGACGCATGTGCGCGCGCCCCCGCGAAGGCTCTGCTGCACGCATCCGGCAGTTGGTCAGTCCTTCCGATCCGGCGTGGATGCGGGCCGGCATGAACAGACCCGCAGCCCCTGCCCCGCAGACCAGCCAGCACCCGCGATGACATGACGATGCATGCACTGCGTGCAGCCGAAGGCCCCCCACCGCGCGCCGGGGTACGGGATTTCACCTGGCGGACGGTGCTTGCGACTTTCCGTTGACTGTCGTGATGTGCTAGCCAGCTTGGGCGGGTGTCGGCGCAGTCTTCGACCCCCGCCCGCAAGCGGGGCTGCACGCTGCGGCGATGCGCCTCCGCGAAGCCTCGAGACAGGAGTGAATGCCGCCATGAGTTTGTTCAGGGCCGTCTACACGTCGCGACCATTCGGATTTGACGAAGCCATCCTGAGCTCGATCCTGCTCGACGCACGAAGCGCGAACGCGCGCGACGGGATCACAGGTGCACTCGTTTGCCGTGCAGACATCTATCTTCAGTGGCTGGAAGGGCCTGAGGATCAGGTCAGACAGGCAATCCAGCGCATCGAACGCGACGATCGCCATGTCGAGGTCAAGGTTCACATCGCCAAGCCCGTCACCGAGCGGCTGTTCGCCGATTGGGCGATGTTGCATGATCCCGCAGCGACCTGGATCTGGTCACAGGACGAGATCGCCGACGGCGCTGTGGATCGCGCGACCCCGGAGGAGGTGGAAGGTTTCTTCCTGCGCCTGCGCGCGCAGCAGTGAGCAGGCGGTCGATTTCTGCCTGATCGTCGGTCGGCTGGCCCGTCAGAAAATCTGCCTGCCGTGCCGCCAAGTCATTTTTCCGAAACGGGTGCGATTCGTCGGGCCGCATCACCGGGGCCGAGGCGTGGCCTGCCCGCAGGCTCAGTCGCGCAGCCGGATCAGGCGATCGAGTTCGACAAGCGCGGAACGTGCGTCCTCGAACACAAGATCGATGTCGACAAGGGCCCGCACCCTTTCGGCATCGAGATTGGCGCCCGGGGCAACGCCGATGATGACATGGGGCATCGTCATGCGAATGGCCACGACAAGCCGCACCAATGCGTCAAGACGTGCCTCGGTGCTCAGAGACAGGCCGATGATCCGGGGTTGGGTGCGCTCGACAAGCTGCAGCAGGCCATCGTGATCGGTTCCCGTCCGAAGGTCGATGTCCCAGCCGATATCCCGGAACAGGTCCGCCGCCACCGTGATCCCGATCCCGTGATCCTCGCCCGGCACGGTGGCGAAGAGCGCGCTCCGATCTGTGCCCGGCCTGGGGCGCAAGGACGGCCCTTCTGCCCGCAAGGCTCTCATGAGCGCGTAAAGATGGCCGGTTCCTGTCGTGACGTCCATGAAGGAAAACCGGTCCTGTTCCCAGCCTTCGCCCAATTCTCGTGCCGCGGCACAGATGTAGCCAAGATAGATGCCACGGCGCGTCACTCCCTCGGAACGACGCTGCTTCATGAACTGCAATGCAGCGGATGGATCCGGCACGATCAGCACGTCGCAGAAGGCCTTGACCTCGGCCTCGCTGATGTCGATCCCGTCGTTGTGCGGACCGGTCGGAATGGTCGTCGCCAGCCGACGCACGATATCGCTGGCCAGCGCCTCGACGGCATCCGGGGGAAAGGCCTCGCGCTTGACGGCGAAGAGCGACGCCGTGCGTTCGAACAGCTTGGCGTCGAACAAAGGGTCATGGGTGCTCAACGACTCATCCTCCCCCGAGAAAGCATACTGCGGCAGACCCGTTGCGCAAGGATTATGACGCAACGCAAGTCAGTGGCCGGCGCCGCTTTCATCAAACCGTGGCGCCTTGATGCACGGTCACACCGGACGAAAGTCATCGCCCACGCCCGTCGTCGCCATGATCTGCCGGAGCCGTCTTCACTCGTCGCCACAACGCGGGCGTCGGGCCTTTCGACCGACGGTCAGCCCCGCAGCTCGAGCCCGCGCCAGACCGGCCAGATCAGGGCAGCGGGGCCGAAGCCCATCAACGCATAGAGGGCCAGATCGAAGGCCATGAAGGGTCCGTCGAACAGTGCCCATGTGTAGAATGTCCCCAGAAACACCGACACACCCAGAACGGCCACCTTCATCAGCATCGGGATGGCCAGCAGGTCGCCCACAGGACTGCCGCGCCACAAATGCCATGCGGTCAGCGCGGTCAGCGGCAGGGCGAAGGCCAGATCGAGGACGAAGATCGTCTGCCCGGGCAAGGGCTGGCGCGCGGCCATGGCGGGCAGGAGCTGTACAAGCCACAGCGCGGCGAACAGGACCACCAGCAGCCCGAACAGCGCCGCCACGACACGGCGGGGTGGCGGGCGCTGGCCGGTCGTCAGCGCCGCAGGATCGACCATGCGCAGCAACATCAGCGCCGCCAGGACCAACAGTGACAGGATCGCCGGATAGAGCAGCCAGGCCGGGTTCATCACCCGATCAAAACTGTAAAGCGCATAGGCATAGATCAGATATCCCACGAGCCCCGCCCAGATCAGCCAGCCCTTGGCCCAGTGCCGCCGGAGCCGCGCATTGACCGCAAGCAACGCCAGCGCCGCCGGGGCAGAGATCGTGTCCTGGCTCCATGCACCGGGGCGCAGGTGGTCGGGGACGGCGGCATAGGGGTCGGGCAGCAGCAGCGCCGCCGCAACGGCCGCCAGTGTCAGGACCGCGGCCGCGTCGGACAGACGCAGAAGCATGGGGGCGGCGGAGGGGGCGATCATCTCAGAACTCCGCCCCGGTAATCCGGGCAAGGAAGAAGGGGGCATAGTCGGGCGTGCCCCACATGTTGCCCAGTTCCACCCGCGACGGGATCAGAAAGCCCTGATGGCGGGTCATTTCCAGCATCCGCCCGCCAAAGGGTTGCAGGCGATGCACGCGGTCCGGATTGGCATCGGTCCAGCGCAGCGCCCAGACCTCGAGCGGGTTGCCTTCGGCATCCAGCGTGATCTGCATGGGCTCGATCCCCTGAACGCCCGCAAAACGAACCTCGGCGCTGTCGGGGCCGGTCTGCACCCACTCCACACCGAATTGTGGCAAAAGGCTTGCCGGTGCCCAGATGGATTCCAGCATCACCCGCGTCGCGGCCGCGCGGGCGTGATCTTCGGTGCCGCCGATCCGCGCCAGCGGGATCAGGCCACGCAGCCAGAACTTGGTCCAGCTTTCCACGGCACCCCCTGTCGGCGCATGAAAGCCATCCGATCCGGCAAAGCGCATCAGCCCCGTCCCGACATCGGCCTGCCAGACGAAGCCATGCCCCGGCGGGGCAAGGATCTGGCGCGCGGTCATCGGCATCTCGTTGCCGTTCATGATGAAGCTGCCGTCCATCTCAAGGCGCACGACACGGTGCAGGGGCGTGCCGGGAGTGATGGCGCGGGCGAAGTAGCGCTGCGCCACTTCGGGCAGGTCCGCGACCATGGCCGGGTCATAGGGCGCCGGATCGGTCTCGCGCGCGGCCTCGAGCGTGCCCCGGACCCGCGCCGCCTGCGCCCTGTCGCGGGAATGGGCCCAAAGGCCAAGGGCGACGGCGGCCACCAGCAGGGCCGCAAGGACAAGGAGGGTGATCTTGAACAGGGTCAACAGGCAGAATCCCTAAGGTCGGATGAAGGCATTATTCCGCGACAGGCAGCACATTGGCGACAAGAAATTCATGGATCCGCAGCCGGACCGCGTCGTGATGGCCCAAAAGCAGGTGGCCACCGCTGTCAAGAAACAGAGTCTCGGCGCCCGCTATCTGCCGGGCGGCGAATGTTGCCGTCGAGAACGGCGTGAGCCGGTCATCGCGCGCATGGACCAACAGGACCGGCACACCGATTGCCGCAAGCTCGATCGCAGCGGCGGGATCAATGGCCGCGCCCTCGTTCGCCAGCCCGGCGCGGCGAAGCGTCACCGGCAGGAAGGCCGCGATCATCGCATCCAGAAAGATCGCCTCCTGCGTGCTCATCTGCGCGACCAGTTCCGGCCGTGCATCGAACATCTGGTCCAGCGCGCGAGGGGCGACACGCAACAGGGCCCAAAGCGGAAAGTCCGTGGCAAACAGCGCGTCATAAAGCCAGAGCGGCACGGGAAGCTCCTGCTCCTCGGCCGTCAACGGAGCGAAGGGGGCCAGCGAGAGCAGGATCAGCGCTTGCGTGCGGTCCGGGTGGCGGAGCGCGAATTGCAGCGCCGGAGGCACGCCGCCGGACATCGCAACAAGTGCCACCCGCTCGATCCCCGACGCATCGAGCATCTCGGCAAAGGCATCGGCCTGTGCCGCGGTCGAGGGATCTTCGGAAAGGGCCGAACCAGGGTAGCCAAAGCGCGACGGCGCGATCCAGCCGAAGCCGTCCGGCAAAAAGGCCTCGGCCAGCAGCCGCCCCTGGTCGTGCCCGCCCCCTGCCCCGTGGATCGTCAGCACCGGCATGCCCGCGCCCCCTGAGGCAAAGGCCAGCGGACCATAGGCCGTCTCGACCACATCTGCCCGGGCGGCAAGCAGGTCGTGGCTGGCGCGCATGTCGCGCTGCCATGCCAGTCCGACCCAGACCGCACCAAGCGCCCCGCCCAGCAGGACCAGCCACAGACTGCGGCGTTTCATGGCGGCACCTCAAGCATCCATCACTGCAACAACAGCGCGGCCCGGCAAGCGGGGTATGTCAAGGCTGCATTCGCCGAACATGCGGTTCGATGCAGTGAAGAGTGCCGAGACCCAGGGCCGCGCGGTGGCGTTCCGGCCCCACCGGTGTCGTGTCAGGCAGCGCATACAGCCCATCGACGCCCTCAGGGGGCATCTCGCCGAGTGCGGGCTGGTGGCACCGAAAGGACCGGCAAGCCTGAAGGCGCTTGAAACCGCGCTGGCAGCGCGCAAGCAAAGGATGGTCGCGGCCGTGGCGCTGGCAAACAGGATGGCGCGCATGTTCATGCAGGCCCAGCATCGTCAGCGCAGGAAGCAGTGCGGGCGTCCCGATGAACCCCCTGCCGACAAAGCTTGCCTGCGTCCCCTGCCCCTTGTCGCAGTAAGGGCGATCATTGCCGCCCGCCACGCGCGCCCAGGTCCGCCAGTGCCGGAAATCATCGTCATCCCCCCTTCTGCGACCCCGCCGAGTCTGTGCGACATGGGTCGGGAACGGCGTGTGTAACGTTCCATGCATCACATTCCAGACTGCCCCCATGCCCTGCAAGCGGCAATCCTTGTCACGTTATGTTGCGGGCGATCGGCGGGGTGCGCAGATGACCGGGGAAACCGGCCGGTAGGATCACCATCAAGGCTGTCGCGAAAGGGGCGGGGTGTCGGTCGTCGCCCTGTCAAAGGGTGCTGCGCAATGCCTATGGCGTCTCGCCTGCGTACGCACCTGCGTGCAGGCCGCCATGGACCATCCTGGCTACCACCCCAACCTTGCGGCGCGCGGCATGCGCCGACAGTCCTTGCAGATCCCGCTGGCCTGCCTCGGGCATCACGAACCGCAGGCGGTGGGTTTCGACACCGTGAATTCGGACGATCTCGCCTGGGCCCGGCTGGTGGTC
>JAFIEN010000200.1 GCA_020832515.1 Rubellimicrobium sp.
TGACGCAGGTCGATCTGCGAAAGGTCATGGCCGCTGCCGACACCGATCCCGACAGCCTGATCTGGCGCGGCGCGACCGAGGACGGCGCCCCCGGCCATCCGATCCTGTTCGACGCCCGCCTTCGCCCCGAATTCGCCAGCCTTGACGGCGATACCGGTGGTGCGCCCCTTCTTGCCCGTCACCGCGACCGGACTTGCCTTGTCCCCCTGCCCGGCCAGCGCGCCCGCCGCGACCTTGACACCCCGGAAGACTGGGCCGCCTGGCGAAACGGCTAGCTCGCCATCAAGCGCCCGCCGCCGCCCCCCCCCGACCCCCCCGTGTCTGCGTCAGATCCCCAAACGGTCCCGCAGTGCAAACCAGGTCATGGCCAGAGTCAGAAGCGGCGTGCGGTATTTCGCTCCGCCGGGGAAGGTTGTGACCGGCAGCTTGGCCATCACGTCGAACCGCCCGGCCTGCCCCAGCACCGCCTCGGCCATCACCCGCCCCGCGATTCCGGTCAGCGCGACCCCGTGACCCGAGAACCCACCGGCCGCCAGGACATTCGGCGCAAGACGGCTCAGATAGGGCAGCCGGCTCATCGTGATCCCGAGCGTGCCACCCCAGACATGGCTGATCTCGACCCCCCCGAGCTGGGGAAAGAGGGTCACCATCCGCCGCACCAGCGCCGTCTTGATATCGACCGGAAAGCCCAGGCCATAGCTCTCGCGGCCACCGAACAGGAACCTGCGATCCTCGGACATGCGGTAGTAGTTCACCACGAACTTGCTGTCCGCGACCGCCACGTCGCGGGTCATGATCTCGGTCCAGCGCTCGCCCAGAGGTTCGGTCGCGGCGATGAAGCTGTTGATCGGCATGACCCGCGCCGCATAGCCGTCGTCCAGAAGCGGCAGATAGCCGTTGCCCGCGACGATCACATGATCGGCAGTGATCTTGCCCTTCGGCGTGTGCAGGACGGCGGGGGTGCCCTTCTCGATCTTCGTCACCTCGGTGCCCTCGAAGATCATCGCGCCCGCCACCTCGGCCTGCCGTGCCAGCGCCAGCGCGTAGCGCAGCGGATGCAGATGGCCGGCCCCCATGTCGAGCGTGCCACCCTTGTAAAGCGGCGTCTTCACGATCTCCTGGATCCCGGCCGAATTCAGGCCCTCGATCTGCTCATAGCCATAGACTCTGGCCAGATGGTCGGCCTCGCGCCGGGCATCCTTCGCCTCGAGGACGGAGTATTCGCCGTAAACCACGCCCGGCGTATAGCCGGCCTCGGGCGCATGTTCGGCACAGAAGTCGCGCAATTGTGCCTTGGCCTCTTCCGCCAGATCCCATGCAAGGCGCGCTCCGTCCTTGCCCATCAGCTTTTCGACCCGCTTCTGGCCCTTGTTGAAGCCCGTCCCCACCTGCCCGCCGTTGCGCCCCGAGGCACCAAAGCCCACGCGATGCGCATCGACAAGGATCACGTTCAGCCCTGCCTCGGCTGCGGTCTTGGCCGCCCAGAGCCCGGTGAACCCCGCCCCGATCACCGCCAGGTCGACGCGCATGTCCTGTTCGAGCGCGGGCAGTTGCGGCCCGATCGGGGCAGTCTCGGCATACCAGCTCTCTGGATACTGGCAGGGCTTGTCGTTCAGATAGAGCGGGTTCATGCCGTGGTCTCCTGTCGTGCCGGCCGCGGTGTCAGGGCGGCGGGGCCGTGGGTGATGAAGGGCGAATGGATCGGTGCGTCGGGGCGCAGCCGGCCGGAGCGGTCGAAATCGGCGTCGCTGTTGAAGGACCAGACGGGCCGCTGCGCGATGCCGGCGATCAGCCCGGCCTGAGCTGCCAGGGCTGCGGCAAGGCGGTGTTCCAGCGCGGGCTTCTCGGCGCCCTTGGCATAACCGTGCACGCCATGAAGGAGCACGGGATCGACGACCGTTGCGCCGCAATAGCGAAAGGTATGGGCCAGCGGCCAGAGCAGCAGACGGGTGTCGGCCTCCTTGCCGTCGGGGCCTGTCTGGGCTGCATCCGCCCCGGTCGTGACGCAGAACAGCACGCGCTTGCCGTGCATCAGCCCGGTGTCGAAGCGCGCATCGGTGCGGTGCAGGTGGCCGTGGATCAGCGCGCGTTCCGTCCAGCCCTTGATCATCGCAGGCGGCGCGAACCACCACAGCGGAAAATGCAGCACGATCAGCTCGGCCGCCCTGACCTTTTCCATTTCGGCGGCCGCATCGGCGGGAAGTGGATCTGCGCCTTCCTGTGCCTTCAGCGGATCGAAGGGGCGGGGTGGGGCCGCATAGTGCCCCGGGCCTTCGGCCGGGTCAAAGCCCTGTGCGTAAAGGTCGGACCGCATCACGAGATAGCCCGCGCCCGCTGCCCCCGCCGCCGAGGCCCGGGCCCAGGCTGCAGTGAAGGACGCAGGTTCCGGATGGGCATGGATGATGAGCGCGGCGGGCATGGCGCGGTCGGGTCTCCGGGATCGGGTCAGACGTTCAGCAACAGGTGCTCCCGCTCCCACGGCGAGATGACCTGGAGGAATTCGTCATATTCCGTGCGCTTGACGATGGAATAGACGCGCGCGAATTCCGGTCCCATGATCTCGTGCACGTCCTTGGCCGCGTCGAACAGGTCAAGTGCTGCACTCAGGCCCTGCGGGATCGCGTCCTCTGCCTCGTAGGCGTCGCCGTGAAAGCGCTTGTCGGGCCAGATCTCGTTCTTCATGCCCAGATAGCCGCAGGCAAGGCTTGCCGCGATGCAGAGATAGGGGTTGCAGTCCATCCCCGCGAGGCGGTTCTCGATCCGCCGCGCCTCGGGCGGGCTGACGGGGACGCGCAGGCCCGTGGTGCGGTTGTCGCGACCCCATTCGAGGTTGATGGGGGCGGCATGGTTGCGCACGTAACGGCGGAAGCTGTTCACATAGGGCGCCATCACCGCGATCACGCTGGGCAGATGTTCCTGCAGGCCCCCGATGAAATGGAAGAAGGCATCCGTCTCGCCGCCCTGCGGCCCGGTGAAGAGGTTGCGGCCCGTGGCATCGGTCACCGAATGGTGGATATGCATGGCGCTGCCGGGTTCGCCCTCGATCGGCTTGGCCATGAAGGTGGCGAAACAGTCGTGCTTGAGTGCCGCCTCGCGGATCAAGCGCTTGAAGAAGAAGATCTCGTCGGCAAGCTTGATCGGATCGCCGTGGCGCAGGTTGATCTCGAGCTGGCCGGCGCCGCCTTCCTGGGTGATGCCGTCGATCTCGAAGCCCTGCACTTCGGCGAATTCGTAGATATCGTCGATGACGGGGCCGTAGTCATCGACCGCGCTCATCGAATAGGCCTGCCGCGCGGCGGCGGGGCGGCCCGTGCGGCCCATCATCGGCTCGATCGGTTTGGCGGGGTCGATATGGCGGGCGACGAGGTAGAATTCCATCTCGGGCGCCACGACCGGATGCCAGCCTTCGGCATGGTAAAGGTCCAGCACCCGCTTGAGCACGTTGCGCGGCGCGCAGCCCACGGGACGGCCCTTCTGGTCATAGGCGTCGTGGATCACCTGCAGCGTGCCGTCGGCCGCCCAGGGGGCGGCGGTGGCGGTCGCGAAGTCGGGCTTGAGGATCATGTCGGGTTCGGTGAAGCCGTCGGTCGCGGCCTCGCCCCAGTCGCCGGTGATCGTCTGGAAGAAGATCGAATTGGGCAGATGGAACGAGGTCTGCCGTTCCCATTTCAACGCCGGCACCGCCTTGCCCCTCGAGATGCCGGGCAGGTCGGCGATGATGCATTCCACCTCATCGAGGCGCTTGCGCTCAAGATAGGTGCGCGCGGCTTCGGGGATCTGGTCGGTCCAGCTCATGCGCGAGCCTCCTCTGTCGGCTCTTGAATGGCGATGGAGCGGGTCCTGAGAAAGCCGCCGATCTGCCGCGCAAGGCGGGCATCGTCGATCGGCAGCGCCACGCGCCCGGTGGCAGCGTCGAGCAACCTGTCGGGCACAATGCCGCGGCCGCGGGCCTCGATCATGTCGGCGATGAAGGCGCTGTCGAATTCGGGATGCGGCTGAACCGTGAAGATCCGGTCGCCATAGACCAGCCCCGCGTTGCGGCAATGGTCATTCGTGGCACAGACCCGCGCGCCCGGCGGAACCTCGGTCACCTGATCCTGATGCCAGGCGTTCAATGCAACAGGCGCGCCGTCGAAATCGTAATCCGTGCGCCCTACGGCCCAACCGCCGGGATATTTCTCGACCTTGCCGCCCAGGGCCTGGGCGATGATCTGATGGCCGAAGCAGATGCCCACCAGCGGACGGTTTGCCGCATGAATGGCGCGGATCAGGCCCTCGAGCGGGGGGATCCATGGGTGATCCTCGTAGGCCCCGTGGCGCGAGCCTGTGATGAGCCAGCCGTCGGCCGCCTCTGGCCCCGGTGGAAAGTCGCCGTCCACGACGGCCCAGTTGCGGAAGGTCAGGCCCTGTCCGGCAAGAAGCCGTTCGAACAGGGCATCATAGTCGCCATGACCGGGCCTCAGGGCGTCGGGCGCATGGCCGGTCTGCAGGATACCGATGAGCATGTAACACCAGAATGTCGGAATTTCTCCAGACTATCCGGGCCACTGCAGCGAGGCAAGCTCAGTTCCCGCAAAGCCCTGCGCGGAATGGAAAAGCCGGACAGGGCGTCGAAGGCGGGGCCTGCCCTGCGATCCGCAGGCTGATCACGGGACCGTCGAAGGGCCCCCTCGATGAAATTCGCCCACTTGCGACGTGATCATCCCGCGCGGCCCTTCAGTGTCCATCGACCGCCGAACTGACTGTCCAACGCCATCGCCCTGCGCCGTCATGACGCGGCCAGGGTCAGACCGCCCTGCCCTGTCCCTCCCCTCGGCCTTTCCCCCGGTCATCTTTCCTGACACTCTCTCCCCCAGACCACGGGACGCGTCCGGATGATCGACAAGCTCGAGATGTTCATCGCCCTTGCCCAGGCGCGCCATTTCGGCCGCGCCGCCGAAAGCCTCGGCATCACGCAACCCACGCTCTCGGCCGCGATCAAGCAGCTCGAGGGCGAGTTGGGCACGATGCTGGTCCTGCGCGGCTCGCGCTACGGCGGCCTCACGCCCGAGGGGGAGCGGGTGCTTGACTGGGCGCGCCGCATCGTCGGCGATGCCCGCACCATGAAGGACGAGATCCGCGCCGCCCGCGACGGGCTGACCGGGACCCTGCGCCTTGCCGTCATCCCCACGGCACTGACCACTGCATCCGAACTGACCACCCGCTTCGCCCGCGCCCATCCGAACCTGCGCTTTTCGGTCCTGTCCACGACGTCGATCGACATCCTCCATCAGCTCGAGGATCTCACCGTGGACGCAGGCATCAGCTATCTGGACAACGAACCGCTGGGCCGCGTCGTGACGGTGCCGCTTTACGCCGAGCGCTATGTGCTCGTGATCCCCGACGACCATGCGCTCGCGGCGCGCACCGACATCGGCTGGGC
Organism: Rubellimicrobium sp.; assembly: GCA_020832515.1. Taxonomy (GTDB): domain Bacteria; phylum Pseudomonadota; class Alphaproteobacteria; order Rhodobacterales; family Rhodobacteraceae; genus JAFIEN01. Next base: position 5,423 of record JAFIEN010000200.1, read on the forward strand.
CGGCCTTGCCGACCTGCCGCTGTGCCTGCTGACCCCCGACATGCAGAACCGCCGGATCATCGCGGGCCATCTGGCCGCCGCCGGCGTCACCGCGCAGCCCGCGCTCGAGACGAATTCGACCATCGTTCTGATCTCCCATGTCCTTCGGGGCGGCTGGGCCACGATCCTGCCCGAACGCGCGGCCGAGATCTTTCTCGACACCGGGCCCCTGACCGCCCTGCCCATCGTGGATCCCGACGCACGCCATTCCGTCGGCCTGATCGCCCCCTGGCGCGAGCCGCATACGCCGCTGATCGCGGCTCTCCTACAGGAGGCGCGACGGATGAGCGCCGATTGATAGGGAATCTCTATCAAACAACGAAACTGCGATATTGATTCACCGCAGTAATTGGCATTCAGTCATGGGCAACATTGCAAGCCAGAGGGGCCCATGACCCTGCATCCCGCCAGCCTTCACGCCCGCATGTCTGAAATCCTTCAAGCGCATCAAGGGCTTGAGGGTCCTCTTTTGCCGATTCTGCATGCGGTTCAGGCCGAATGGGGCCATGTGCCCGACGCGGCCCTGCCCGTGATCGCCGAGGCGCTGAACATCAGCCGCGCCGAGGTGCATGGGGTGATGACCTTCTATCACGACTTCCGCGACCATCCCGCCGGGCGGCATGTGGTCAAGATCTGCCGGGCCGAGGCCTGTCAGGCGGTTGGCGCCGATGCGCTGGCCGATCACGCGAAAGCAGCACTCGGTTTGGACTGGCACGGCACCACGCCGGACGGCGCGGTCACGCTGGAGCCGGTCTATTGCCTGGGCCTCTGCGCCTGCGGACCTGCCGCGCTGGTCGATGGCAAGGTGGTAGGACGCGTGACGCCCGAGGCGCTGGACGAGGTATTCGCGGAGGCGCGCACATGAAGATCTACGTTCCCCGCGACGCCGCCGCCCGCGCGCTTGGCTCGGATGTCGTGGCGAAGGCCGTGCAGGACGAGGCGGCGCGGCGCGGGATTGAAGTCACATTGGTGCGCAACGGCTCGCGCGGGATGATCTGGCTGGAACCGCTGGTCGAGGTGGAAACGGCAGAGGGCCGGACCGCGTTTGGCCCGATGACACCCGCCGATGTGCCCGCGCTGTTCGAGGCGGGCGACCATCCCAGGGCGCTCGGGCCGGTCGAGGCGATCCCCTTCTTCGCCCGCCAGACCCGGCTGACCTTCGCCCGCGTCGGTCTGATCGACCCCCTGTCGCTGGAGGATTACGAGGCCCATGGCGGCCTTGCCGGGCTGCGCCGCGCGCTGGCGATGTCGGACGCCGATATCGTGGAGGAGGTCCGCGCCTCGGGCCTGCGCGGGCGCGGCGGCGCGGGGTTCCCGACGGGGATCAAGTGGGAAACGGTGCGCAAGGCGCCGGGCCAGCAGAAATACATCGTCTGCAATGCCGATGAGGGCGACAGCGGCACTTTCGCCGACCGGATGGTGATGGAGGGCGACCCCTTCACCCTGATCGAAGGCATGGTGATCGCGGGCCTCGGCGTGGGGGCGACCAAGGGCTATGTCTACCTGCGCTCGGAATATCCCGATGCGATCGAGGTGATGCAGGAAGCGGTACGGATCGCGCAGGGCGCGGGCGTGCTGGGGGCCTCGGTCCTTGGGTCGGACAAGGCCTTCGACATGGAGATTCGCGTCGGCGCCGGGGCCTATGTCTGCGGCGAGGAGACGTCGCTCCTGAACTCGCTGGAAGGCAAGCGCGGCATCGTGCGCGCCAAGCCGCCGCTGCCCGCGCTCGAGGGTTTTCTCGGGCGGCCGACGGTGGTGAACAACGTCATTTCGCTGGCCACTGTGCCGGTGATCTTCGAAAAGGGCGCGGCATTCTATCAGGACTTCGGTCTTGGCCGCTCGCGCGGCACGATCCCCCTGCAGATCGCGGGCAATGTCCGCTTCGGCGGGCTGTTCGAGACGGCTTTCGGCATGGCCCTGGGCGAGATCGTCGAAGGCATCGCGGGCGGCACGGCGACGGGGCGTCCGGTGAAGGCGGTGCAGGTGGGCGGGCCTTTGGGCGCCTATTTCCCGTCGTCGAAATTCGACACGCCTTTCGGCTACGAGGATTTCGACGGTCAGGGCGGGCTGATCGGCCATGCCGGGATCGTGGTCTTCGACGACACGGTCGACATGGCCGGCATGGCGCGGTTCGCCATGGAATTCTGCGCGGTCGAAAGCTGCGGCAAATGCACCCCCTGCCGGATCGGCGCGGTGCGGGGCGTGGAGACCATCGACCGCATCCGCGCGGGCGAGGCGGGGGCGATCCCGCTACTGACCGATCTGTGCGAGACGATGAAGGACGGCTCGCTTTGCGCGCTGGGGGGGTTCACCCCCTATCCGGTGATGTCGGCGCTGACCCATTTCCCCGAGGACTTCACCCCGATGCGCGAGGCTGCGGAATGAAGACCCGCGATTTCTGCACAGAAATCGCCGCGAAAACTGCGCAGTTTTC
>JAFIEN010000201.1 GCA_020832515.1 Rubellimicrobium sp.
CACCGTGGTTTCCTTGTTGAACTGGTCCAGCTTCATCTGGGCCGCGGCCTCTGTCCCCAGGGAGACATGCACCAGCCCCGCCTTGCGGTAGAACTTCAGGAGGTCGCGGTCGCGGTAGATGTCGGTCACGCGGGTGTTGATGCCCCATTTGATCTTGTCGGGCAGGCCGCGGTCGATCAGCTCCTGACAGAACTGGACGAATTTCTTCTTGTTGATGGTGGGTTCCTCATCGGCAAGGATGAAGAAACCGACCTGATGCTCGTTCACCAGCCGCTCGATCTCGTCCACCACCTTTTTCGGGTCGCGGACGCGGTAGTCGCGCCAGAACTTCCACTGGGAACAGAACGAGCAGGTGAAGGGACAGCCGCGCGCCATGTTGGGGATCGCCACGCGGGTGTTGAGCGGGATGTACTTGTATTTCTCCCAGTCCAGGATCGACCAGTCGGGATCCAGCCCGTCCAGATCCTTGACCGTCGGGGCGGCGGGGGTGGCGACGATCTCGTCGCCCTCGCGGAAAGCGATGCCCTTGATCTTGTGGCGGTCGGCGGGCCAGCGGCCATCCTCGACCGTCAGCATGAGTTCGGTCAGGATCTCCTCGCCCTCGCCGCGCACGATCACGTCGACCCAGGGCGCCTCGGACAGCACCTGCTTGAACATGAAGGTCGGATGCACGCCGCCCATCATCCGCAGCGCGGCGGGCACCACCTCCCCGGCGATCTCGAGCACACGTTCGGCCTTGTAGATCGAGGGGGTGATCGCGGTCACGCCGACCACATCGGGGGCAATCTCGCGCATCCGTGCGGCCAGCCCTTCGTCGTCGATATTGTTGGTCATCGCATCGATGAAATGGATATCGTCAAAGCCCGCGCGGCGCAGCGAGCCGGTCAGATAAGCAACCCAGGCCGGGGGCCATGTCCCGGCAATCTCGGCCCCGCCCGAGCGGTAATTGGGGTGGACGAACAGGATTCGCATGGCAGGACTCCGATTGTGTAATCCAGAGCTAGCACCGCACCTGTCAACCTGAATTGACACAGATCAAGACCCCTTTTGAGGGATTTGCGAATCGTTCGGCTTCGCGGCATACTGTCGCGGTTTTGTGATGAAGTGGCGGGTGCCGGGGGGCCTTTGCCGATCTTCAGGCCCGGACGGTGTCCTGCCCGGTCAATGAACCGGCGGAGATCATCATGTGGGACAGATCGCTTGAACTATTCCTTGGCCGCTTCCTGTGCGAGGGCAGCCTTTGCCTGACACTGGCCAGCGGGCGCGTTATCCGGATCGGTCAGGGGGCGCCGCAGATCGCGGTCCGCCTGACGGACCCGGCCCTGCCGCGGCGGCTGTGCCTGTCGCCGGAAATGGCGCTGGGCGAGGCCTATATGGACGGAACCCTCCTGATCGAGGGCGACGACCTTTCGGGCCTGCTTGACCTTGTGACCCGCAATGCCGCACGGGCGCCCGACTTGCCGCTGTGGCAGCGCCCGCTAAGCTGGTTGCGCCGGCGCGCGCGCGGCCTGAGGCAGTTCAACCCGGCCTCCCGGTCGCGGGCGAATGTGGCCCATCACTACGACCTGTCGGGCGCGCTCTACGAGTTGTTCCTCGATGCCGACCGGCAGTATTCCTGTGCCTATTTCCGCGAACCCGGCATGACGCTGGACGAGGCACAGGCCGCCAAGAAGGCGCATATCGCGACCAAGCTTCTGATCGAGCCCGGGATGCGGGTGCTGGATATCGGCTGTGGCTGGGGCGGCATGGGGATCACACTGGCGCGCGACTACGGGGCAAAGGTGCTTGGCGTGACCCTGTCCGAGGAACAGCTCAAGCTTGCCCAGGCCCGCGCCAGACAGGCAGGGCTGGAAGACCGGGTCGAGTTCCGCCTCATGGATTACCGGCGTGTCGAGGGGCCGTTCGACCGGATCGTCTCGGTCGGCATGTTCGAACATGTGGGCCTGCCACATTACACCGGGTATTTCGGCAAGGTCCGCGACCTTCTTGCCGACGACGGGGTCGCCTTGATCCACACGATCGGGCGGACCAGCGTTCCGACCTATACCTCGCCCTGGATCGAGAAATACATCTTCCCCGGCGGCTATGTGCCCTCGCTCTCGGAGGTGGTCACGGCCACCGAAACCGAGGGGCTGGTCGAGGCCGATATCGAGATCTGGCGCCTGCATTACGCCGAGACGCTGCGCCATTGGCACGACCGCTTCGTTGCCCGGCAGAACGAGGCGCGGGCGCTTTATGACGAGCGGTTCTGCCGGATGTGGCGGTTCTATCTTCTGGCCAGCGAGATGACTTTCCGCAACGGGCCGCAGGTCGTGTTCCAGCTGCAACTGGCAAAGCGGAAGGAAGCCGTGCCGCTGACGCGGGATTACCTGTACCATGCGCACGAACCCGGCCGTCTGGCCCACGCGGCCGAATAGCGTCGGCTCGCCGCAGCGCGGGCGGGGTCAGAGCACGGTCAGGATGCCGGGCCCCAGCGGGCCGGAACAAGACCACGGAGCGAATTGCCGACCCAGAGGGCGCAATGGGGCAGGTCTTCCGCGCGCAGAACCTTTTCGCGCGCGCCAGCGGCGATCAATTCCTCGCGCAGGATGCCGGGCAAAAGGCCCGAAGCCAGAGGCGGCGTGCAAAGTCCGCTGCCGTCGTCGAAAAAGACCGTGGTGATCGTCCCGTCGCAAACCTCGCCGCGTTCGTTCAGGAACACCACCTCGTCGATCCCGGGCGGCAGGGCGGCGCGGGCCCGGTCATAAGCGGCGCGGCGCGTCGTCTTGACCGGAAGCCAGGGGTCGTCCGAGCGCAGCCTGTCCCCGGCAAGGCCAAGCCGCCAGGGGCCGGTCACGGGGGCCAGAGGCGTGGATGTCACCTCGATCCGCCCCGTCCGGTCAAGTGTCAGCCGCAGGCGCAGCGGCGCGTCCCCGCAGCAATCTTCAAGCGCGGCGTGCGCGGCACCCCGGTCACAGCCCCAGCCAAGTGCGGCTGCAGACCGTTCAAGCCGGGCAAGGTGGCGCTCGACCCGGACCAGATGGGCACCGTCCCAGCCCAGCGTCTCGATCAGCTTCAGCCCTTCGGCACGGCCGCCTGCACGAAGCGCGCTTTCCACAATGCCTCCTCCCATTCACCTTCGGAGGTCGAATCGTGGACCACGCCGCCGCCGACATTCATCACGATCTCGGCACCCGTGATCGACAGTGTCCGGATCGCGACCGAGAAATCCGCCCGTCCGTCCGGCGCCATCCAGCCGATTGCCCCGCAATAGACGCCCCGGGGCGCCGGTTCGACCTCGCGGATGATCTCCATCGCGCGGATCTTGGGCGCGCCGGTGACCGATCCACAAGGAAAGAGCGCGGGCATCAGCGTCGACAGGCCCGGCGGGTCGATCAACTCGCCCTCGATGGTCGAGGTCATCTGATGGACAGTCGTGTATTGCTCCATCGCGAAAAGGGCGGGCACGCGCACCGATCCGACCCGGGCAAGACGGCCGATGTCGTTGCGCAAAAGGTCCACGATCATCAGGTTCTCGGCCCGGGCCTTTTCGCTGGCGTGAAGCTCGTCCGCGATGGCCGCGTCGCGGGCGGGATCGGGGTCGCGGGGGGCGGTGCCCTTCATGGGACGCGCGCTGATCCGGCCGGCCGCATCGACCGCGAAGAACAGCTCGGGGCTGCGCGAGACCACGACCGGGCCCTGACCCAGATCGACGAAAGCGCCATGGCCCACCGGCCCCGTGCGGCGAAAGGCTCCGTAAAGCCCCAGTGCCGTGCCGCTGGTCAGCCGCGCCTGCATCGGGAAGGTCAGGTTGATCTGGTAGCAATCCCCCGCCGCGACATAGGCCAGCACCCGCGCAATCGCCCGCTCGTATGCGGCCCGGCTCACAAGGGGTTCCGGCGCGGTCATCCAGGTCGCGCGCCCTTCTTCATCGGCCCGTGCCAGGGTTTCGTCGGCAGGTGCCGGACCGTCGAAGACACCCATCAGAAGAAGGGGCGCTGGCCGTGCCTCGGGCATCAGCGCGGCCAGTCGCGGCTCGAAGGCCAGGCCCGCCTCATAGGAAACATAACCCGCGACCCATGCGCCCGAGGCCCGCGCCGCGTCCAGAAGCGCCAGCGCGCCCGGCAGGTCGGCGGCCGTCTCGGCGGCGACCACGGTGCGTGGGGCCGCAAAGATCGCGGGTCCGCCCTCCGGTCCGTGTTCGACGAGTATCACCAGGGTCCCCCCCGCCTGCAATGCGTCCGGCATCTAGGCCCTCGCGCCCTGCGCTGCCATCCCGATTTGCGCCAGATTTCCCCCGTTTGCGACCTGCCGTCCGGACGTGCGGCCCGGACCCGGTTATGGGCTTGAACCCCCTTATGTCCTGTCTATAAGGCAGAGCGATTTGCCCGGCCACGTCCCCGACCGACCGAAGGATCTTCCATGCCCAGACGCACCGATATCGCCTCGATCATGATCATCGGCGCGGGGCCCATCGTCATCGGGCAGGCCTGCGAATTCGACTATTCCGGCGCACAGGCCTGCAAGGCCCTGCGCGAGGAAGGATATCGGGTCATCCTCGTCAACTCGAACCCTGCGACGATCATGACCGATCCCGGTCTGGCCGACGCCACCTATATCGAGCCGATCACGCCCGAAGTGGTGGCCAACATCATCGAAAAGGAACGCCCCGATGCGCTGTTGCCCACCATGGGCGGGCAGACGGGCCTCAACACCGCGCTGGCGCTGGCCGACATGGGCGTGCTGGAGAAGTTCGGGGTCGAGATGATCGGGGCCAAGCGCGAGGCCATCGAAATGGCCGAGGACCGCAAGCTGTTCCGCGAGGCGATGGACCGGATCGGGCTGGAAAACCCCAAGGCCACCATCGTGACCGCGCCCCTGGACGCCAAGGGCAAGAAGGATCTCAAGGCCGGGATTGCCATCGCGCTCGAGGCGCTCGAGGATATCGGCCTGCCCGCGATCATCCGCCCCGCCTTCACCCTTGGCGGAACGGGGGGCGGCGTGGCCTACAACCGGGCCGAATACGAACATTTCTGCCGGTCGGGCATGGATGCCAGTCCCGTGGGCCAGATCCTTGTCGACGAGTCCCTTCTGGGCTGGAAGGAATTCGAGATGGAGGTGGTCCGCGACAAGGCGGACAATTGCATCATCGTCTGTTCCATCGAAAACGTCGATCCGATGGGCGTGCATACGGGCGATTCGATCACCGTGGCCCCTGCCCTGACCCTGACCGACAAGGAATACCAGATGATGCGCAACGGCAGCATTGCCGTGTTGCGCGAAATCGGGGTCGAAACCGGCGGATCGAACGTGCAATGGGCCGTCAACCCCGCCGACGGGCGCATGGTGGTGATCGAGATGAACCCCCGCGTGTCGCGGTCCTCGGCGCTTGCGTCCAAGGCGACGGGGTTCCCGATCGCCAAGATCGCGGCAAAGCTGGCCGTGGGCTACACCCTGGACGAATTGGACAACGACATCACGAAAGTGACACCCGCCAGCTTTGAACCCACCATAGATTACGTGGTGACCAAGATCCCGAGGTTCGCTTTCGAAAAGTTCCCCGGCAGCGAGCCTTTGCTCTCCACCGCCATGAAATCGGTGGGCGAGGCGATGGCGATCGGCCGTACGATCCATGAATCCATGCAAAAGGCGCTGGCGAGCATGGAAACCGGCCTGACCGGTTTCGACGAGATCGCGATCCCCGGCGCCCCCGACCGCACCGCCATCACCAAGGCGCTGTCACGCGCCACGCCCGACCGGCTTCGCACCATCGCGCAGGCGATTCGGCACGGCCTGTCGGACGAGGATATCCACGCCGTCACAAGCTACGACCCGTGGTTCCTTGCCCGCATCCGCGAGGTCATCGAGACCGAGGCCCAGATCCGCCGCGACGGCCTGCCGGTGTCCGAGGCGGGGCTGCGCGCGCTCAAGATGATGGGCTTTACAGATGCGCGTCTCGCCCATCTGACAGGCCGCGACGAAGGCCAGATCGCCCGCGCCCGCCAGCGCCTTGGCGTGACCGCGGTCTTCAAGCGGATCGACACCTGCGCCGCCGAATTCGAGGCCCAGACCCCCTACATGTATTCCACCTACGAAACCCCCTCGATGGGCGAGGTGGAATGCGAGGCGCGCCCCAGCGACCGCAAGAAGGTGGTTATCCTGGGCGGTGGCCCGAACCGGATCGGGCAGGGGATCGAGTTCGACTATTGCTGCTGCCATGCCTGCTATGCGCTGTCGGATGCGGGCTACGAGACGATCATGATCAACTGCAATCCGGAAACGGTGAGCACGGATTACGACACCTCGGACCGGCTTTATTTCGAGCCCCTCACCTTCGAACATGTGATGGAGATCCTGCGCGTCGAGCAGGAGAACGGGACGCTGCATGGCGTGATCGTGCAGTTCGGCGGGCAGACCCCGCTGAAACTGGCCAATGCGCTGCACGAGGCGGGCATTCCTATCCTTGGCACCACGCCCGACGCCATCGACCTTGCCGAAGACCGCGAACGGTTCCAGCAGCTTGTGGTCAGGCTGGGCCTCAAGCAGCCGGTCAACGGCATCGCCTCGAGCGCCGAACAGGCGGTCGCGATGGCAGAGCGGATCGGCTTTCCGCTGGTGATCCGCCCCTCCTATGTGCTGGGCGGCCGCGCGATGGAGATCGTACGCGACATGGACCACCTGAACCGCTACATCCGCGAGGCGGTGGTGGTGTCGGGCGCGAGCCCCGTCCTTCTGGACAGCTATCTGTCGGGTGCGACAGAGGTGGATGTCGATGCGCTCTGCGACGGGACCCGCGTGCATGTTGCAGGCATCATGCAGCATATCGAAGAAGCCGGTGTCCATTCCGGCGACAGCGCCTGCTGCCTGCCGCCCCATACCCTTTCGCCCGAGGTACAGCAGGTCATCCGCCACCAGACCGAACAGCTGGCCCTGGCCCTTGGTGTCGTCGGCCTGATGAATGTGCAATTCGCGGTGAAGGACGGCGAGGTCTATCTCATCGAGGTCAACCCCCGCGCCAGCCGCACCGTGCCTTTCGTCGCCAAGGCCACCGACAGCGCCATCGCCAGCATCGCCGCCCGCCTGATGGCAGGCGAGCCGCTTTCGAATTTTCCACTTCGCGCGCCCTATGAGAACGTCAGCTACGACACGCCCTTGCCTTTTGCCGATCCCATGACTCTGGCCGATCCGAACGTGCCCTGGTTCAGCGTCAAGGAAGCGGTCCTGCCCTTCGCGCGTTTTCCGGGCGTCGACACGATCCTTGGCCCCGAGATGCGCTCGACCGGCGAGGTGATGGGCTGGGACCGCAGCTTTGCCCGCGCCTTCCTCAAGGCGCAGATGGGCGCAGGCGTCGACCTGCCCCGCGGCGGTCGGCTGTTTCTCTCGATCCGCGACGCCGACAAGTCGACCGACATGCTCGAAACCGCCCGTATCCTCGCCGATCTTGGCTTCCTGATACTCGCCACCCGGGGCACGGCGGCCTGGCTGACGGACCACGGCATCCTCTGCGAACAGGTGAACAAGGTGTATGAAGGCGGCCTGACCATCGTCGACCGGCTGAAGGACGGCCATATCGCGCTGGTGATGAACACGACTGAAGGCACCCAGGCGGTCGAGGACAGCCGCGACATCCGCGCGGTCGCCCTCTACGACAAGATCCCCTACTACACGACAGCCGCCGCCGCCCATGCCGCCGCCCTTGCGATCCAAGCCCGGGAAGAAGGCCCCGTCGGCGTCCGCGCCCTGCAGGCCTGACGCGGCCACACGGGATCCGGCCACCTGCTCCTTCGTTTTGGACCAAATACTCCGGGGGTCCGGGGGCAGAGCCCCCGGCGGCCGCCGCATCCAGATCCACGAAAGACCGGGGAAGGCCCGCCCGGCGCACCGCCGCGTCCC
>JAFIEN010000202.1 GCA_020832515.1 Rubellimicrobium sp.
CCCCCGACCCCATCATTACGAATGACGTGCTCTACCAGCTGAGCTACAGCGGCCTTCTTCTGTCGCTTGCCCTACTATGGGCCTGCGGCTTCCACAAGACCCCATGCAGCATAACGACGCCCTCAGGGCGGGCAAGGCGTCGGTCAACCCGCCTGTTGCGGCCCCCGCAGGACCGCCAGCGCGCGGGTCAGCCAGTCACGCACAATGGCCGCGTCAGCGCCGGCGCCCTTTGCGATGGCGGCCATCAGCGTCAGGTTCCGGGCGGTCGGCGCGCGCTCGGCCAGGTCGCCCAGCGCAAGGCGGGCGTCGACAAACTCGCCAGCAGCAAGCAGAAGCTCGGCCTGCAGCATCCGCGTCTCGGGATCGTCGGGCAGAACGCCGGTCAGCGCCTCGAACCGCTTGAGGCGCAGGTCGGGCGCTTCGTCCGGGGCGATCTCGGCAAAGGCCGTGGCCAGGCGGGCGTCAGGCTGCAGGCTCCAGGCCTTCTGAAGCAGGCGGGTCGCGTCCTCGGGTTTGCCCGCGGCGATGGCGTTCTTTGCGGCCAGGACCGTGGCGGGGATCATCTCGGGCAACTTGCGGCTGGCCTCGATGGCGGCCTCGCGCTGCTCGATCGTCGTCTCGGCGGCCAGGATGCCGGCCGCTTCGGATCGGGGCGGGGGCGCGGCGGGCGGTGCCGTCTTCGCCTTCTTGCCCGCCGCCTTGCCCTTGGCGGCCGTGTCCGGCGCGCCGGCCTGCAACCGGCGAAGGGCGGCATCGGCGGCAGCCTGGGCCGGGCCGGAAAGAGCGGCGCGCTTGGCCAGCTTCAGCGCGGTGTCGGTGTCGCCCTCGGCCAGCGTCTGCCGGAAAAGGCCCCGCAACCCGATGACGCGGGTCCGGTCGTCGGACAGGAGGAGACGGTAAGTCTCGTCTGCCTTCTTGCGGTTGCCGGCAAGGTCTGCCGCCTGCGCGATGAGTAGGGTGTTGAGCTCATGATGCTTGAGGTAGCGCTCGGCCTTGCGCAGCTTGGCCATCGCTTCCTCGCCCTCGCCTGCGGCAAGCGCCATCGTCACATCGGTCAGTGCCCGGGACTGCTTTGATCCGCCATTGGGCGACAGGTAGTGCGACAGGGCGGTCTTGTCGCCCGCGATGAAGCGCAGCAGGGCCGACAGAAGGCCGAGCAGCTTCAGGACCAGCCAGAGGACGACCAGAAGGATGACAAGCCCGATGGCAAGGACGGGCGGGCTGAGGTTGAACTCGAGCCCGCCGACGACAAGCTGCGCGCCGGCCTGCAGGTCCATCAGCCAGATCGCCCCGAAGGTCAGGCCGGTGGCGACCCCGACCAGGACGAGGAACTTCAAAATTGACCAGATCAGCATGGCAGGGCTATTCCGCGTTCGAGGACTGGGACAGCGCCCCGACCGCGGAAATGGCGGCCAGGCGGATCTGCGCCGCAGCGATCCAGTTGGACATTGCGGCAAGCGCCGGTTCGGGCAGAGCATCAAGCTCCATCAGGGCCCGATCAAGCTGGCCGGTCCGCAGCGCCGCTTCGGCACGCGACAGGACGGCGTCGACATCCGCTCCGTCGCGCGGCTCGACCGATCGGACGTCAAGCGTATCGCGCAGGAAGGCGACCACCGGGTTGCTGTCCTCATCGGCCACACCTTCGCTGCGCGCAGCGGCCAGAGCGGCGCGGGCCGAGGTCGGGAAGGCGTCCTGCAGCATGGCCAGGGTCGGCAGACCGTTGGTTGCGACAGCCGTCAGGACGGGCGGGATCGCGATTCCCATCCGCGCAAGCTCGTCCAGGGCGGAGGCAAAGCCCGAGCCTGCGTCAAGTCCGGCTTCCACCCGCGTCACCGCGGCACGGCGCAGAAGATCGTTGGCGGTGCGGACGATGGCCTGCTCCATGCCGGCCACTGCCTCCTGCGCCTGGGCCAGACGTTCGGCGGTCTGGCTGGCAAGCTGTTCCATCTCGGCCTGCTGCGCACCAAGGGCGGCGCGCAGAGCCTCGACCTCGGATCCCCAGGCGGCGACGGCCCCTTCGGACATGGTGCCGTCACCCGCAGGCATCAGCTCGAGCGCGGAGAGCCTGTCGTCAATCTCGGCAATATCCACGAGGATCTGGCCGAAGACATCTCCTATATCCGATGCAAGGGCGGTGATCCGTTCATCCAGTTCGACCGGATCGAGGTATTCGGGCATGGCCAGCAGACGCGCCTCGACCGCGGCAAGACGCGCCTCGATCCCGCCCGTGCCGATGGGAGCCGTCCCTCGGGTCGCGGGGGCAAGCCCGCGGTTCTGCACATACCAGGCGCCGGTGAAGAAGATCCCGACAACAAGGACAACGCCCAGAACAAGGGGGATCAGTCCCAGCTTGCCACCCTTCGCGGCCTTCGATACCGGCGGTGGCAGCGGTTTGCGGGGCTCTGCGGATGCGGCAGTCTTTTCGGCGGAAGCCTCCTGAGCGAAGGGATCATCGGTGGCAGGTGCCGATTGCGCCGGGCTGCGGTCCTGCGGCGGCGCGCCGTCTTCGGGCGCCTTTGCATCATCGGACGGCGTTGCGCCCTGATCCTCACTTCCGGTCGTCGGTTCTGCCATGCGAGTTTTCCCTGTCCGCGCCGGTCGGTCTGACCGTGATGCCCTTACCCTAGCCCGCCTGTCATGGCCGCTTCAAGCCGGACCGGCCGCGCAAAGCGCCTCGAGAACGGTTGTGATCGCTTCGGTCATCGCTTCTCCATCGGGCCGCCGCGCGATCTCGGTCTGGAAGGCACCAAGTTCGGCGGCCTCGTCAGCGGTGGCTTTGCTTATCGCCACGGCATGGACCGGCGCGGCGAAAGGCCCCTGTTGCACAAGGAGCCGGGCAGAGCGGGGCGAGAACAGCGGCACGACCACGGGCACCTGCCCGGACAATGCGGCCCGCGCCGCGGATGTCAGGAAAAGCGGGCGCTGCCGATACGCCACATGCTCATGCGCCTCGAGGCCATGGGCGCGAAGCCGCGCCACAATGTCGCCCCGCGCATGGTCGCCCCGCAGATGCAGGAACGGCGCCCGGTCGGTCTGCGTCAGGATCAGCCACAACAGATCCTCGGCATCGCCGCCCGCGCTGACCGGGACGAACCCCTGCTCTGCCGCGACCTCGGCCGTCCGGTCGCCCACGCAATAGGCCGTCATCCCTTCGGGCAACCCGATCCGCCCGGCGGCGACCGCGCCATGTTCCGACGTCAGAACCACTGCGCCCGGCGGCGCCCGGGTGGCTGGCGGTTCAAGCCAGTCGATCCCGATCACCGGACTGATCACGACCTGCACCTGTGCAGGTGGCCTCAAGGCCGCCAGAAACCGCTCGGAGGATGCGCGGGGCCGCGTCAGAAGAAGGACAGGCCCGGTCGTGGTCATGCGTCCCCTTTCCATTGTTCGCGGCAGGCGTGGATGTTACCTCGCCGGGGTGGCGGCGCAACCGGAACCCGCATGACCCAGAGCCCGAACCAGACCCTGACCCTTCTCGGCATCGAATCAAGCTGCGACGATACTGCCGCCGCCGTTGTGACCGACGGGCCGGAGGGGACGCGGATCCTGTCGTCGGTCGTCTGGGGGCAGGGTGCGCTGCATGCGGATTTCGGTGGCGTCGTACCCGAGATCGCCGCCCGCGCCCATGCCGAGCGGGTGGACATCTGCATCGAGCGCGCTTTGGACGAGGCCGGGCTGACGCTTGCCGCGCTGGACGGGATCGCGGTGACGGCGGGGCCGGGGCTGATCGGCGGGGTGCTGTCGGGCGTCATGTGCGCCAAGGGGCTGGCGGCGGCGACGGGCCTGCCACTGGTCGGAGTGAACCATCTGGCCGGGCATGCGCTGACGCCGCGCCTGACCGACGGGATCGCCTTTCCCTATCTGATGCTTCTGGTCTCGGGCGGGCATTGCCAGTTCCTGATCGTGCGGGGCCCCGACAGTTTCGCCCGGATCGGCGGCACGATCGACGATGCGCCGGGCGAGGCTTTCGACAAGACCGCCCGCCTTCTGGGCCTTCCCCAGCCGGGCGGCCCGCCGGTGGAGCGCGCCGCCGCCGGGGGCGATCCGGCCCGCTTTGCCCTGCCGCGCCCGCTGCTTGACCGGCCGGGATGCGACATGTCCTTTTCGGGGCTGAAGACCGCGCTTCTGCGCGCGCGCGACGGGGTGGTGGCGGAAAAGGGCGGGCTGACGGAGCAGGATCGCGCCGACCTTTGTGCCGGGTTTCAGGCGGCGGTCAGGGACCTTCTGGTCGAGAAATCCCGCCGCGCGCTTGAGGTCTATCTGGCCGAGGCGCCCGAGGCGCCCGTCTTCGCCGTCGCGGGCGGGGTGGCGGCAAATGGTGCGATCCGGGCGGGGCTTCAGGCGCTCTGTGCGGGGCTTGGCCTGCGGTTCCTTGCCCCGCCGCTGGCGCTGTGCACCGACAATGCGGCGATGATCGCCTATGCCGGGATCGCCCGGATGCGGCTGGGGCTGGTCGATGACCTGACCCTGACCGCCCGCCCCCGCTGGCCGCTGGACGAAGGCGCACCGGCCCTTCTGGGATCGGGCAAGAAGGGGGCCAAGGCATGAGCGTGGTGGTGGCAGGCGCGGGGGCCTTTGGCACGGCGCTGGCGGTGACGCTGGCGCAGAAGGGGCCAGTGATGCTTTGGGCGCGCGACGGGGCGGCGGTCGCGGGGATGGAGCGCAACCGGATCAACCCCCGCCTGCCGGGCGTGACCCTGCCGGGGGCGATCCGGCTGTCCCATAGCGACGCCGCCCTTGCCGGGGCGGATGTCGTGCTTCTGGCCGTTCCGGCGCAGAGCTTGCGCGGGTTTCTGGCCGAAAAGGCCCCGGCGCTTGCGGGCAAGTCGCTGGTTGCCTGCGGCAAAGGGATCGACCTTGCCACCCTGCAAGGGCCGACCGCGACCATCGCTGCCGCCCTGCCCGGTTCCATCGCCGCGATGCTGACCGGCCCCAGCTTTGCCGCCGACATTGCACGTGGCCTGCCCACCGCGCTGACCATCGCCTGCGCCGACGAGGGCGCGGGGCGGCACCTGCAAGAGGCGCTCTCGACCCCCACGCTGCGGCTTTACCGGACCACGGACACGACCGGGGCCGAGCTGGGCGGGGCGCTGAAGAACGTCATCGCCATCGCCTGCGGGGCCTGCATGGGGGCGGGGCTGGGCGATTCGGCGCGCGCAGCCCTCATGACGCGGGGCTTTGCCGAGATGACCCGGCTGGCAGACCGTCTGGGCGCCCGGCCCGAGACGCTGGCGGGCCTGTCGGGGTTCGGCGATCTGGTGCTGACCTGCACCTCGGCCCAGTCGCGCAACTTCGCCTTCGGGCTTGCCCTTGGCCGGGGCGAGGGGTTCGATCCTGCCGTCACCGTCGAAGGGGTTGCCACGGCCCGGGCGGTGCGGTCTCTTGCCCGCGACCTTGGCCTTGACCTGCCGATCAGCCGCGCCGTCGCCGCCCTGACCGAGGCGCGGATTACCGTGGCCGAGGCGATGGCCGAGCTTCTGAACCGACCCCTGAAAGAGGAATGAACCCGATGCGTGTTGCCCTGATCGCCCATGACAAACCCGGCGCCCTTGCCGTCCGTCAGGCCACCCGCGCCGCCCATCTGGACTATGTCGCCGCCACCGGCGTCGTGGAAATGGCCGGCCCCTTCCTGTCGCCCGAGGGCGAGATGTGCGGATCGCTGATCATCCTCGATGTGGCCGACATGGCGGCGGCACAGGCCTGGGCGAAGGACGATCCCTATGCGCAGGCGGGCCTGTTCGAAAGCGTGCGCCTGATGGAATGGAAGAAGGTCATCGGCTGATGGCGCACTGGCTGTTCAAGTCGGAACCCGATGTCTTTGGCTGGGACGATCAGGTGGCACTTGGCGACAAGGGCGGCCCTTGGGACGGGGTGCGCAACTATCAGGCGCGCAACAACATGCGTGCGATGAAGGTGGGTGAGACGGGGTTCTTCTACCATTCACGCTCGGGCCTCGAGATCGTGGGGATCGTCGAGGTCATCGGCGAAGCGCAGCAGGACCCCACGACCGACGATCCCCGCTGGGACTGCGTGACCGTCCGGTCGCTGCGGCCCCTCGCCCGGCCCGTGTCGCTCGAGCGGATCAAGGCCACGCCGGAATTGTCGGAAATGGTGCTTGTCCGGAACTCGCGCCTTTCGGTGCAGCCGGTGACGGATGCGGAATGGCAGCTCCTGTGCGAAATGGGCGGGACAGAGGCCTGAGACCGGGTCTATCCTTGCCACGGGCAAGGGGAGGTCATCATCATGGGTATCCTGAGCGTGATCGTCGCCGCAGCGGCGGCATGGATCCTTGGCGCGGTGTGGTACATGGCGCTGTCGAAGCCGTGGCTTGCCGTGTCGGGCGTTCCGACGGATGAGAACGGCAAGCCGCAGGGCAGCGGCAGCCCGCTACCCTTCATCCTGTCGGCGGTCGCGATGCTGGTTGTCGCCGGCTTCATGCGGCACATCTTCGCCATGTCGGGCATCACCGCGCCCTTGGCGGGGCTTGTGGCCGGTCTGGGGATCGGGGCGTTCTTCGTCGTTCCCTGGACGATGATCAACAATGCCTATCCGGGGCGACCCTTCCTGCTGACGGTCATCGACGGCGGATATGCGGTCCTTGGGTGCGGGCTGATCGGACTGGTGCTTGCGCTGTTCTAGGGTCCGGCGACAAAACGAGGCACGCTTGAAAATCGGGGGGCCCGTTCACCGACGGTTCCGGGCCCCCCTTTCACCCGCGTACTCCCACACGCGAAGAAAAACTGGTCGGAACCATACTGGTTCTGGAAACACCCATACCCCGGCACGCCGATTCGTGGCAAACCCAAAGCGCTTCGAGGTTTATTCAAACCCGCCTTGCGACCCGGAGCCTGCCGGGGCGCAAGAGCAACGGCACCTAGCCGTAGACGCTTTCCTTGCCGAAATGCTTGGTCAGCATGTAGTAGACCACGGGGCGATACTTGTTGCGCTCGGACTGGCCATAGACCTCGAGAACGGCGTTGATCGCATCGGTCAGTTCCGGTCCGTCCCTGAGCCCCAGTTTCTTGACGAGGAAGTTCTTCCTCACCGTCTCGATCTCGTGCGGCTGGCTTGCCGCCACAGTTTCGGCGTCGCGGTCGTAGATCGCGGGGCCACAGCCGATGGTTACCTTCGTCAAAAGGCCCATGTCGGGCTCGATCCCACATTTGTTGCGAAGATCATCCGCGTATTTCGCGATCAGATCGTCCCTTTTGCCCATCGTCTTGTCCCTGTCATCTGCCGCGCCGTTGGCCGGGGCGGCACTCGCGGCAACAAACACTCCGCAGGCGAAAGCCTAACGAAGCCGTGATCATGGGGCAAAGGAAAACAGGTCCGGCGGGACGGGCGCCGCCGGACCGATGATCGTCAGTAGCGGTAGTGCTCGGGCTTGAACGGCCCGTCGACCGCCACACCGATGTAATCGGCCTGGGTCTTCTGCAGTTCGGTCAGCCTGACCCCGATCCGCTTGAGGTGCAGCCGCGCGACCTTTTCATCCAGCGCCTTGGGCAGGATGTAGACGCCGGGCTTGTACTCCTCGCCCTTGGTCCAAAGCTCGATCTGGGCCAGGACCTGATTGGTGAAGCTGGCCGACATCACGAAGGACGGATGCCCCGTCGCATTGCCCAGGTTCAGCAGACGGCCTTCGGACAGAAGGATGATCCGGTTGCCCGAAGGCATCTCGATCATGTCCACCTGTTCCTTGATGTTCGTCCACTTGTGGTTCTTGAGGGCGGCGACCTGGATCTCGTTGT
>JAFIEN010000203.1 GCA_020832515.1 Rubellimicrobium sp.
CGGCCGCTGGTCAAACCCTCGATCTCTGCCAGGATCTCCATCTCGTTATCGGTATCGACGAGACCGCGCAGCGCTGGCGGCTTGTGGTAGGTGGCAGGCAGGAGACGAACGAGACCGCGATCGGAAATCTCGGTCTGCTTCATGCCCCACCACGCAGCGCATCGAGATAGGTCCGCACCGCGAGGATCTGCGGCAGGCCCCCGTCGATGGCGGTGTCAACCGGTCGGCTGCCACCAAAGAGCGGACCTGTGTTCGGCCGGGTGAACCAGCTTCGCGCGATTGGCTCGGAAAAATAGAGTTCGAGCGACTTGTATATGCCGATCACCGCGCTGAGCCGCAGCAGTTGGTCCTTGGTGAGCTCTCCAGCGAAATCTGGTTTCTTGGCGCGCTTCCACGTGCTCTCTGACATGTCGGCAAGGCCCGCCGCTTCCTTGAGGCTGAGACCCCAGGCATCGACCACGCGCGCATAGGCCTTCAACGCGACGGCGTTGATCTGTGCGGGTTCCCGGACTTTCTCTGCAACGTACATCGCATCCTCCATCGGCCTGAGTATAGATCATATGGACCCTTTGTAAAGACCATATGAACCTAGCGTCTACTTTCCGCTCACCGGAACCGCCGCCCGGCTTCGGTGAGCCGCCTCTGAGGTTGCGGCTTTGTAACTGCAGCAAAGCGCAAGAACGGTCATTCGCGGCCCTGGCCTCGTGCGCTATTCAAATGCGAAAGGCACAAGCGCTGTCATTCGGAAGCGCGGAGGGAAGTTCCCGGACCGGTCGCTCGAACTCATGACTTGTGGGGCCGTGACAAATCGTGGAGCCAGGCTCATGCGGCGGCGCAATCAGCTCACTGAAATTGCGTCAGAAACCGTTCAAGGGTCAGGATGCCGGATGACATGGCGGCCTTCGGGACCTTTTCGTCGGGATGGTGGCTGGCCCCGTCACGACAGGCGGTAAACAGCATCCCCACCGGGCAAAGCCCGGCCATGGCCGAAGTATCATGTGTCGCCCCCGACGCCATGCGCTGCACCGCCGGGCGGTTCCCTGCCTCGACGGCCTTTGACAAGCATTCGATGACCTGAGGCGAACAGGGGGTTGCCGGTTGGGCATAGGTGCGCGAGATGTCCAGCCCGAGACCCCGCCGCTTCGCGATGTCATGGGCTGATCGGGTCAGTGCCGCTCCGGCCTTTTCGCGCAGGGCATCATCGGGCGCGCGGATTTCCAGCGTCATCGCGACCTCACCCGAAACGGCGTTCACCACGCCCGGACGGACCTTCAAGACCCCGCCCGTCGCGAGCAGGCCCTCGGTTTCGCGGGCCAGCGTTTCGGCGGCAAGCGTCAGTTCCGCCGCACCCGCCAGCGCATCACGGCGCAGGTTCATCGGCACGGTACCCGCATGCGCGGCCTTGCCGGTCAGCGTGACCATGTGCCGTTCGATCCCGCAGATGCCGGTGACGATGCCGATGGTCGTCCCGGCGGCTTCCAGAACGGGGCCCTGTTCCAGATGGATTTCGACCCAGCCCATGACCTGCGCGGGGTCGCGCTGCAGGCCTGGCAGGGCATCGGGGTTCAGCCCGAACGCCTGCATCGCGCGGCGCAGGGTAATGCCGTCGCGGTCGCGCAACTCGAGCGCCGCCATGTCGAAGGTCCCGGCCAGCGCACGCGGCCCCATCAGCGCGGTCGGAAAGCGCACGCCCTCTTCATCGGCGAAAGCCAGTACCTCGACCGCGAAAGGCAAGGTCACAGCGTCCTGGCGCAGCTTCATCAGCGCCAGCACTGGCAGGACCACGCCCATGATCCCGTCATAGGCACCGCCCTCGCGCACCGAGTCCTGATGCGAACCCAACAGCAAAACGGGCGCGCCCACGGGGCCGTCCAAGCGGCCGATCAGCGTGCCGGCGGCGTCCAGGCCGACCGTCAGCCCGGCCTGCTCCATCAGCTCGGTCAGAACCCCCAGCGCGGCACGATGTTCGGGGGTGAAGGGAAGACGCGTCACGCCGGGGCCGGGTTCGGAACAGGCGGCCAGCCGGTCCAGCCAGTGCTGCGCCAGCGCGCCCCAGTCGCTGTCAGCCATGGCCGCGCTCCGGATCATTGCGGGTGGGCACGGTGGGCAGCCAGGCTGCATAATCGCCGCTCTGGCTGCGGGCATGCAGGTTGCGCAGGGCGGCAACCGGATCTTCGGACCAGTCCACGCGCAGCGTCAGCGGCGGGGCGTCGTCGGACACCACCAGAAGCGCCGCCGACTGCAGGCCGCGCGTATCGCCGCCTGCGGCCTCGGCGGCTGCCAGTGCAGCCAGCAGACGTTCCGCCAGACTGTCGCGCACCGCAACGAATGTGTCCCGCAGCGCTTCCAGCACCTGCGGCCCGGCCAGCAGGTTGCCCGACACCACCAGCCCCCGAGCGACCAGCGAGCCGCGCCATTCGGTGTTGTGTGCGCCGGTGTGGCAGGCCGTACCGCCCGCAGGGTCCAGCAGGGCAAGCTGCCGCCATTCACGACCGGCATCATGCCCGGTGACGGCCGCAAGTGCTTGTTCCGCCGTATCGCCCGCTTGCATTCGGATCAGAGCATCTTCGCCCCACAGGGTCGATGGGGCAGACCCTTGCGAGGCCGACATCCCCCGCCGCGAATCGCCCCGCAGGACCCATCCTCCGACGCAAAGCGAGCCAGTGGCCGCCGCCCCGCCAAAGGAGCCCGTGTTCAAATCTTGTGCAAGAATCGAGAAGGTCATCTGTTTGTTTCCCCTTGCCCTGCAATCTATCATGAAAATTTTGACGAATGCAAATTATCATGATAAATAGGATCCAATAATCTCACCAACAGGGAGTGCCGGATATGGCCTTTTCATCACTGACCCGCCGTGGCTTCGGGGTACTGACAACCGCACTTCTGGCGACATCCGCGATGGTGTCACCCGCCCTTGCTCAAACCCCGCCGGGGGTTCTGGTCGTGGGCCAGATCGCCGAGCCCCAGTCGCTTGATCCGCATGCGGTCACGGCGGTCAACGACTTCCGCATCCTGATGAACGTCTACGAGGGGCTTGTGCGCTACGCGTCGGGCACGCTCGAGGTCGAACCCGCGCTGGCCGAGTCCTGGGAAATTTCCGACGATGGCACGGTCTACACCTTCACCCTGCACGAGGGCGTGAATTTCCACGACGGCAGCACGCTCGACGCCGAGGCCGTGGTCTTCAACTTCGAGCGGATGCTGAACGAGGACCACCCCTATCACAACACCGGCCCGTTCCCGCTCTCGTTCTTCTTCAGCGCGGTGCAGGGGGTCGAGGCGCTGGACGATCGCACCGTGCGCTTCACGCTGAACGAGCCCTACGCGCCTTTCCTGTCGAACCTGGCCTATCCGACCGGGCTGATCGTCTCGCCCGCTGCGGTGATGCAGCATGGTGCGGAGTTCGGGCGCAACCCGTCGGGGACCGGGCCGTTCCGCTTTGCCGAGTGGCGCTCGAACGAGGGCGTCGTGGTGACCCGCAACGACAGCTACTGGGGCGACAACGCGGCGCTGGAAACGGTGGTGTTCCGCCCGATCACCGACGCCAACACCCGCGTAGCCGAGATGCTGTC
This sequence comes from Rubellimicrobium sp., assembly GCA_020832515.1. Taxonomy (GTDB): domain Bacteria; phylum Pseudomonadota; class Alphaproteobacteria; order Rhodobacterales; family Rhodobacteraceae; genus JAFIEN01. Next base: position 3,573 of record JAFIEN010000203.1, read on the forward strand.
TGGCGGGATCGACGTTATGGTCGAGGTGCCGCCGGTGGCGTTGTCACAGTTCGCAGGGGCCAACTATACAATCCACGAGCAGGCCGGACCGCATGTCTGGTTCCTGATCCTGAACGCGCTCGAAGGGCCGTTCGCCGATGTCCGCGTCCGGCAAGCTGCGAACTATGCGATCAACCGCGAAGCGATCGTGCGCGACGTGCTGGAAGGCACCGCGACCGTGGCCGCCGGCCCGACGCCGCCTGCATTTGCCTGGGCCTACAACACCGATCTGGAGCCCTATCCCTACGACCCGGACCGCGCGCGGGCGCTGATCGCCGAAGCCGGGGCCGAGGGGGCGCAACTGACCTTCTATGTCACCGAGGGGGGCTCGGGGATGCTGGATCCGGTGGCGATGGGCACCGCGATCCAGGCCGATCTGGCCGCCGTGGGCTTCGACGTGCGCATCGAGACCTATGAATGGAACACCTTCCTTGGCCGCGTGAACCCGGGGCTGCAGGGCAAGGCCGACATGGCGCAGATGGCGTGGATGACCAACGATCCTGACACGCTGCCCTTCCTGGCGCTGCGCACCGCGGCCTGGCCCGAACAGGGCGGCTTCAACTCGGGCTATTATTCCAACCCCGAGGTCGACACTCTGCTGGAAGCCGCCCGCGTCGCCACCGACCAGGATGAGCGCGCGCGGCTCTATCGCGAAATGCAGGTGATCGTGCAGCAGGATGCGCCCTGGGTCTTCGTGGCCAACTGGATGCAGAATGCCGTCACCTCGGACAGGGTCGAGGGCTTCTCGCTGGAGCCGTCCTTCTTCCTGTTGCTGGGCGATGTGACCAAGAACTGATCCGAAGCCGGGGGGCCGTGAGCCCCCCCCGGAGCCCCCTGAGGGTTCCTCGGGTGAGAAGAGGCGGGCCGGGGGGGCGCTGTGTCATGGGCGGCTACATTCTGAAGCGGATCCTGTCGGCGGTGCCGGTCCTGCTGGGCATCACGGTGATCGTGTTCCTGATCATGGCGATGATCCCCGGCGATCCGGCGACCGCAATCCTGGGGTCCTATGCCACACCCGAGAATGTCGAACGGCTGAACAGGCATCTGGGTCTGGATCAGCCACTTTGGCAGCGGTATTTCACCTGGCTTGGCAATCTCTTGCAGGGCGATTTCGGCCGCTCTTTCGCGTTGAACCGACCCGTGCTGGACGAGATACTGGACCGGTTCGCGGCTACCCTGATTCTCGCGGGGACGGCTTTCGTGCTGTGCGCGTTTCTGGGTATCGCCGCGGGCGTGGTGTCGGCTGCGAGGCAGTACGGGCCGGCGGACAAGGCGATCACCTTTGTCGTGATCCTGGGCATCTCGGTGCCGTCCTTCTTTCTGGGCATGATGATGATCCTGCTCTTCGCGGTGAAGCTGCGTTGGCTGCCCGCATCGGGGATGTATTCGATCTGGGGCGGGGGCGACCTGCCCGACCTGATCCGCCATCTGACCATGCCCGCCTTTGCACTGGCGGTGGTGGCCACCGGCGTCATCGCACGGCTGTCACGGGGCGCGATGCTTGAGGTCCTGCGGCAGGACTTCATTCGTACCGCACGGGCCAAGGGCGTGCCCGAGCGCCGCGTGATCTGGGGCCATGCGCTGCGCGCGGCGATGGTCGGGATCATCCCGGTGCTGGGCATCCAGGCCGGGTTCGTTCTGTCGGGCGCGGTCTATATCGAGATGGTGTTTCAATGGCCCGGCGTGGGCCGGATGCTGGTCGATGCGATCCTGAAACGCGACATCCTGCTGGTGCAGGGCGGCGTGGTGTTCATTGCGGCCTGCTATGTCGGCTTCAACATTCTGGTCGATGTGGCGCAAAGCCTGCTGGACCCGAGGATCCGGACATGAGCCTCTTCCTGCGCCTGGTTTTCCGCAACCGCCTCGCGGGGTTCGGTGCCGTGGTGCTGGGGCTGATCATGCTTCTGGCACTGCTGACACCGCTGTTGCCGCTGCATCCACCGAATGAAACCAACACCGCCAACCGATTTCTGCGACCCCTGTCCGAAGGGCATTGGCTGGGCACCGACCATCTGGGGCGGGACCTGCTGTCGCGTCTGATGTGGGGCACGCGGCTGTCGCTGGCGGTGGGGTTCGCGGCAGCACTGGTGGCGGGGTTGCTGGGCGCGGCCATCGGGGTGATCGCAGGCTATGCCGGCGGGCGCACCGACAACGTGACCATGCGCGGCATCGACATGCTGATGGCCTTTCCCTACATCCTTTTGGCGTTGGCCATCGTCGCCGTGCTGGGGCCGGGGCTGTTCAATGCGCTGATCGCCGTGGCGGTGGTCAATATCCCGTTCTTCGCGCGCAACATCCGCGGCGTGACCGTAGGCATCGCGCATCGTGAATTCATCGATGCCGCGCGCCTCGCGGGCATGGGCAATGCGCGAATCCTGCTGACCGAGGTGGTGCCCAATATCGTGCCGGTTGTCGTGATCGCCATGTCCACGACGATCGGCTGGATGATCCTCGAAACCGCCGGGCTGTCCTTTCTCGGTCTGGGCAGCCAGCCGCCGCAGGCCGATCTGGGCTCGATGCTGGGCGAGGCGCGAGCAGCGATGATCACCGCGCCGCATACTTCTATCGTGCCAGGGGCGATGATCCTGCTGATCGTGATGTCGGTGAACCTGCTGGGCGACGGCATCCGCGATGCGCTGGACCCGCGCCTGCGTTCGGGCGCGCTGAGCCGTCCGATGGCAGCCACGCGGGTTGAGCGCACAGTGGTTCCGCCGGCGCAGGGCGACGGCCTGCTCAGGATCGATGCGCTGGAAACGCAGTTCCATGTCGGCCCGCGCATCTACCACGCGGTCAATGATGTTTCACTGGCCCTCGATCCCGGCGAGTGCCTGGGCCTGATCGGGGAAAGCGGCTCGGGCAAGTCGGTCACGGCGCTGTCGGTGATGGGGCTTGTCGCCTCGCCCCCCGGGGTGATCACCGGCGGGGCTGTGCGGCTGCGGGGCGAGGACCTGATCGGCGCGCCCTACGAGGTGCTGCGATCCCTCCGGGGCCGCAAGGTGGCCTATATCTTCCAGGACCCGCTTTCCACCCTGCACCCGCTCTATCGCATCGGCGATCAGCTGATCGAGGCGATCCGGGTGCATGAACCCGTCAGCCATGCCGAGGCCCGGCGCCGCGCGATCGAGCTGTTGGAAGACGTGCGTATCCCCAACCCGGCCGAGCGCGCGCGCGCCTTTCCGCACGAATTGTCGGGCGGGATGCGCCAGCGCGTGGGCATCGCCATGGCGCTGGCCAACGACCCCGACATCATAATCGCCGACGAACCTACCACCGCGCTGGATGTGACCGTGCAAGCGCAGATTCTGGCGCTTCTCGATGATCTGCGCCGCTCGCGGGGGCTTGCAATCCTGTTCATCACCCATGACTTCGGCGTGGTCGCCCAACTTTGCGCCCGGGTTGCCGTCATGTATGGTGGCCGGATCGTCGAGACCGGGCCGATGGCCGAGGTGCTGGACGCCCCCGCCCATCCCTATACCCGCCGCCTGATCGCCTGCGTGCCCGAACTGGGCGCGGGCCGCCGGGCGCTGGCGGCCATTCCCGGCCTGCCGCCGGCGGTCGATGACTTGCCCCCCGGCTGCGCCTTCGCACCGCGCTGTGACAAGGCACGAGACGCCTGCCGCGAGGGGGAGATCCCGCTGAGCGGTACGGCGCGTCAGGTCCGCTGCCTGTTCCCCGAGGTGGCCCCATGACCGCTGCGCTGAAAACTTCCGAGTTGACCCGGACCTTCGATGTCGGGAAACGCCTGTTCGGCCCTCCGAAGGCCCGGGTCCATGCCATCAACTCGATGTCCTTCGAGGTGCGCCCCGGCGAGACGCTGGGGATCGTGGGCGAATCCGGTTGCGGCAAGTCCACGCTGGCGCGGATGCTGGTGGGGCTTCTGCCCCCCACATCGGGCAAGATCGAGATCGAAGGCCGCGCGCTGGATCGCGCGGATCCCGCAGCATTCGGTCGGCTGATCCAGTATGTGTTCCAGGACCCGGTTTCCAGCCTCAATCCGCGCAAGACCATCCGGCAGATCATGGAGGCCCCGCTGCGCAACCTGCACGGGCTGCGGGGTGACGCGCTGGACGCGCGCATCGCCGAGTTGTTCGACGCGGTGAACCTGCGCCCCGAATTCCTGAGCC
>JAFIEN010000204.1 GCA_020832515.1 Rubellimicrobium sp.
CCCCGCCCCCCCCCCCCCCCCCCCCCCCCCCCCCCGGTTCGGCCTGTCACGCGGCGTGTGGCTGCCGGTCGTGCGCCAGTCGCGTTGAGGCCAGTCGCGTTGGGGCCGGCGGGCGTGCCGGCGGGGCGCCGCCGATGATCGCCGTACAAGGTCATGCCGGGAAGCGGGTCGCTGTCCTCGGGCTGGGGCGGACGGGGCGGGCCACAGTGCGCGCGCTTCTGTCCGGGGGTGCCGAGGTCGTGGCCTGGGACGACAGTGCCGAGGCCCGGGCCGCGGCCGAGGCCGAGGGGCTGGCCCTGCGCGATCTGACGCGGCAGGGGGCCCTTGCGGACGTGGCGCTGCTGGTCACCTCGCCCGGGATCCCGCATCTCTATCCTGCGCCCCACCCGGTGATCGCAGCCGCCTGGGAGGCGGGCGTCCCGGTCGACAACGACATCGGCCTGTTCTTCCGGTCCCTTGCGACCGCCGAATGGCAGGATTTCGAGATCACCCCGCGGGTCGTGGCAGTGACCGGATCGAACGGCAAGTCGACGACCGCCGCCCTGATCCACCACATCCTGTCCGAAGCGGGTCGCCCCTCGCAACTGGCGGGCAATATCGGGCGTGGCGCGCTGGACATCGACCCGCCCCTGGATGGTGGCGTCGTGGTGCTGGAACTGTCATCCTACCAGACCGATCTTGCCCGGGCGCTGACCCCCGATATCGCCGTCCTGACCAATCTCTCTTCCGATCACCTTGACCGTCACGGCGGGCATGGCGGCTATTTCGCCGCCAAGCGTCGTCTGTTCGCCGAAGGCGGCCCGGACCGTGCCGTCATCGGTCTGGACGAGCCCGAAGGGCGGTATCTTGCCAACCAGCTGGCCGAGGGGCCGACCGATGACCGGGTGATCGGGGTTTCGGTCACCCGCAAGCTCGAGGCGGCGGCATGGTCGGTCTTTGCGCGCAAAGGGTTTCTGGCCGAATGGCGGCGCGGGCGACAGGTGGCCGCGATCGACCTGCGCAATGTGGCGGGCCTGCCGGGCACGCATAACCACCAGAACGCCTGCGCCGCCTATGCCGTTGCCCGCGCGCTGGGCCTTGCCCCCCGCGCAATCGAGGGCGCGCTGCACAGCTATCCCGGCCTGCCGCATCGCAGCCAGCGCATCGCCGAGGCCGGGGGCGTCATCTATGTCAACGACAGCAAGGCCACCAATGTCGATGCCGCAGCCAAGGCGCTTGCGGCCTTCGGGCGCATCCGCTGGATCTGCGGGGGGCTCGAGAAGGAGGGGGGGCTTGCCGGCCTTGCCCCGCATCTGGGTTCGGTCGTGAAGGCCTATGTCATCGGGCGCGAGGCGGCGGGGTTTGCGCTGCAGCTGCGCGGGATCGAGGCCGAGGTCTGCACCACCATGGCCCGCGCCGTCGAACGCGCGATGGCCGAGGCAGCGCCGGGCGAGGTTGTCCTGCTGGCCCCCGCTGCCGCGAGTTTCGACCAATACGACAGTTTCGAGCGGCGAGGCGAGGATTTCATCGCCGAGGTGCGCCGCCGCCTTCAGGATCGCTGAGGTCTGCCAGCTTGTCCGACACTCCGCCCGACAGACCCAGGCGGATCTGCTTTTCGATCTCGAGGATGGCGAAGAAGACCACGCCCAGCCCCACGATCAGAAGCCCGTCCGTAAGGGCCACCGCCTCGGTGCCCAGGACACCCTGCAGGGGCGGAAGGTAGGTCACCGCGAACTGGCCCGCCGTCACCGCAAGGACGACCGCCCAGATCACCTTCGTACCCCGGATCGCGGCCCAGGTCAGCGAGGTGCCGTGCAGGTTGCGCACGAAGAACAGGTTGAAGATCTCGAACACGACCACGGTATTCATCGCCATGGTCTGGGCCAACTGCAGCGAATGGCCCTGTGACTGGGCATAGCGGAAGATGCCGAAGGCCCCGAAGCAGAACAGGGCCGAGACGAAGATCACCCGCCAGACCAGTTCGCCCGTCAGGATGGCGGCATTGCGGGGGCGGGGCGGGCGGCGCATCGTGCCCTCTTCGGTCGGCTCGAAGGCCAGTGCGATGCCAAGCGTGATCGCGGTGACGAGGTTGATCCAGAGCACCTGCACCGGTGTGACCGGCAAGGACAGCCCCAGAAGCAGCGCCAGGATGATCAGCGCCGCCTCGCCGCCATTGGTGGGCAGGGTCCAGGTGATGACCTTCTTGAGGTTGTCATAGACCGTCCGGCCTTCGCGGATCGCCGCGGCGATGGTGGCGAAATTGTCGTCCGCCAGCACGAGGTCGGCGGCCTCCTTGGCGGCCTCGGACCCGGTCCGGCCCATCGCGATCCCGGCATCCGCGCGTTTGAGCGCGGGCGAGTCGTTCACCCCGTCGCCCGTCATCGCCACCGAAAGCCCGCGTGCCTGAAGAGCGGTGACAAGGCGCAGCTTGTGTTCGGGGCTGGTGCGGGCGAAGACATCGACCGTGTCGACCTCGGCCCGGATCTGTGCGTCGTCCAGCCCGTCGAGATCGGCCCCGGTCAGCACGTCCCGCGTGCTTTCCAACCCGATCTCTCGGGCGATGGCGGCGGCGGTGCCGGCATGATCGCCCGTGATCATCTTGACGCGGATGCCGGCGCGGCGGCAATCGGCCACCGCGGCGATCGCCTCGGGGCGGGGCGGGTCGATCAGGCCGACAAGTCCGAGGAACTGCAGACCGCCATCGAGCGCCGCCTCGTCGATCTCGGCGGCCGGATTTTCGTGTCGTTCGGCAAGCGCCAGCACACGGCGGCCGGTTGCGGCCATGGCATCGGCGCGGTCGGACCAGTCCGAAAGGTCAAGGCCTTCGCACATGCCCAGTACCCGCTCGGGGGCGCCCTTGACATGGACGATGCGCGCACCTTCCGGGCCTTCCGACAGGGTCGCCATGAAGCGGCGGCGCGACTCGAAGGGGATGGCGTCGGTTCGGCTCCAGTCCTCAGGCACCGCCCCGGTCTTGGCGGCAAAAGCCAGCAGCGCGCCCTCCATCGGGTCGCCCTCGACCTGCCATGCGTCCCCCGCGCGGCCGATGGCCGCGTCGTTGCAGAGCGCCGCCGCAAGGCCGAGGGAAGCGAGATCGCCCTCGGGCGTGATCCTGCCCTTGGGGGCATAGCCATCGCCCGCAACCTCGAACCGGCCATCGGGCGTTTCCGCCGCGGTCACCACCATCTCGTTGCGGGTAAGCGTTCCCGTCTTGTCCGTGCAGACGACCGAGACCGAGCCGATCGCCTCGATCGCGGGCAGGCGGCGGACGATGGCATTGCGGCGCGCCATGGCCTGCACGCCGATGGCCAGCGTGACCGTCATCACCGCAGGCAGGCCCACCGGGATCGCGGCCACGGCCACGCTGACGGCCGCCATGAAGATCTCGACGAAGTCGAGGTTCAGGACATACAGCCCCCAGACCAGAAGCAGCCCGGCGATCAGCAGGATCAAGAGGGTCAGCCAGCGGGCGAAATCGTCGATCTGGCGCAGAAGCGGCGTGGTAAGCTGCTCGACATGGCTCAGGAGATCGCCGATCCGGCCGATCTCGGTCGCCTGTCCGGTGGCCACGACCAGCCCGCGCCCCGTGCCATGCGTGATGAGCGTGCCCGACCACAGCATCGAGGCCCGGTCACCCAGGGACGCCGCGCGCTCGACCGGCCGGGGTGCCTTCTGGGCCGGGACGGATTCGCCGGTCAGGATCGCTTCTTGCGCGGCAAGGCTGCGTGCCTCGATCAGGCGAAGATCGGCCGGAACCTTGTCGCCGGGTTCCAGCAGGACGATGTCGCCGGGCACCAGATCGGCGCCGTCGACCGTCAGCCGCTGCCCGTCGCGCAGGACGGCGGCGCGGGGGGCCAGCATGTCGCGGATCGCCGACATGGCCGCTTCGGCCTTGCCCTCCTGCACGAAGCCGATGATCCCATTGACCAGCACCACCGCAATGATGAAGCCGGTGTCGATCCAGTGACCAAGCGCCCCCGTCACCGCAGCCGCCACGATCAGCACATAGATCAGCAGATTGTGAAACTGCAGCAGAAGCCGCATCAGCGGCCCGCGCACCCGCGCCTGCGGCAGGCGGTTGGGCCCGTGGCGCTCAAGCCGCGCCCGCGCCTCGGCCTTGGTCAAGCCGTCCGGCCGGCTCTCGAGCCCGTCCAGACAGGCCTCCGGGGTCATGGCATGGGGGTCGGTCAGCGACATGGGCATCTGGCTCCTGCTCGTCCGGTGGCCTGGTCCGGTGGCGTCGTGTCGGGCGCCATTCTGACCTGACGGGTGGCAGGATGGAAGGGCGGGTGGCGGCGATGCGACCGTCAGCCCGGCCCCTGACCTTGCCCCTGACCTTGCCCCTGACCTTGGCTGAACAGCCCCGCATGGGCCGCCCGCAAGGCCGCCTTCTGGACCTTGCCCATCGCATTGCGGGGCAACTCGTCCAGCACGATCACCCGCTTGGGGATCTTGAAGGCCGCCAGCCTGTCGCGCAGGGCGGCCCGGATGCCTTCGTCGTCAGGCGGCGCACCGGCGGCAGGGATCAGGCAGGCCACCACCGCCTCGCCGAAATCGGGATGCGGCACGCCGATGACGGCCGATGCCGCCACCCCCGGCAGCGCATCGAGCGCGGCCTCGACCTCGGCGGGATAGACATTGAGGCCGCCGGTGATGACCAGATCCTTCTCGCGCCCCATGATCCGCAGGTAACCCGCCGCATCGAATGCCCCCAGATCGCCGGTGACGAAGAATCCGTCCCCCGTGAACTCTTCGGCCGTCTTTTCGGGCAGCCGCCAGTAGCCCTTGAAGACATTCGGCCCCCGCACCTCGATCCGCCCCACCTCGCCCTGCTGCAGGGGCGCGCCGGTGGCGGGATCTGCGATGCGGACCTCGACCCCGGGCAGCGGCCGGCCCACGGTGCCCGCGATCCGGGGTCCGTCATGGGGGTTCGAGGTGATCATGTTCGTCTCGGTCATCCCGTAGCGCTCAAGGATCGGCATGCCTGTCCGCGCCTCCCATTGCGCGAAGGTCGCGGGCGAAAGCGGGGCCGAGCCCGAGATGAACAGCCGCATATGCGCGACCGCCGCCCCGGTCAGGCCCGGATGGGCAAGAAGCCGGGTATAGAAGGTCGGCACCCCCATCATGACCGTGGCCCGCGGCAGGGCGGCCAGCACCGCCCCGGCCTCGAACCCCGGTTGCCAGATCATCGCGCCGCCGGCGACCAGCGTCGTGTTGGTCGCCACGAACAGGCCATGGGTATGAAAGACCGGCAGCGCATGCAGAAGGACATCGCCTTCGCCGAACCGCCACAGATCGGCCAGGGCCTCGGCGTTCGAGGCAAGGTTGCCGCGCGTGAGCATCACCCCCTTCGACCGCCCCGTCGTGCCCGAGGTATAAAGGATCGCGGCCAGATCGTCCGCGCTATGCCCTGGTGCCGAAAAGGTGCCTGGCAGGCTGTTTGCAGCTTCAAGAAGGCCGCCCGGCCCGGTCAGCGTCAGAAGGCGCGCATCGCCGACCCCCGCCGCATCCAGCGCCGCGGCCCTGTCGGTGCCGGTCAGGATCAGCACAGGCGCGGCATCGGCGACCAGTTCGAGGGTCTCGGCCAGCGTATAGGCGGGGTTGAGCGGCAGGAAGACCACGCCCGTCTGCAGGCAGGCCAGATAAAGCGCCGGGATCGCGGGCGTCTTTTCCACCTGAACAACCAGCCGGTCCCCCTTGCGCAGCCCTGCGGCCAGCAGCGCATGGGCAAGGGCGGCGCTCAGACGGGCAAGGTCGCCATAGCTCTGCACCACACCGTCGGCCGTCCACAGAAACGGCCGCTCCGGGCGACGCCGCGCATGCGCCTCGACATGGACAAGCAGGTCTGTGGTCATGCGGCGGGCCCTCCTCAGGCCTCTGTCTAGCCCGCAATCGTGCCGGGGCGAAGCGCCGATCCGACAGCGGCTGTCGCACAGGGGTGCGGGTCGCAAGCACCTTTACATCCCGCCGCGCGGACGCGACACCTGCCCTGCAGATGCTGCATGAACAAGGGTGGGACCTGGCCCATGCCCGCCGACCGATCCGACAATGCCGCCAATCCCCGACGCGCCGCCGGGCGCCTGCAGATGGCGGGGCTTGTCGCGGGGCCGCTGACCGCGGGTCTTGTCCTCTTGCTGCCGCCACCGGGCGGGATGGAGGCACCGGCCTGGGCGATGGTGGCGGTCACGGCCTGGATGGTGCTCTGGTGGCTGACCGAGGCGCTGCCACTGCCGGCCACGGCGCTCTTGCCCATCGTGCTGATGCCGCTGCTGGACCTGCGCGACATCGCCGGGACGGCGCAGCGCTATGCCAACCCGCTGATCTTTCTCTTCCTCGGCGGTTTCCTGATCGCGGCGGCCCTGCAGCGCGTCGGCCTGCACCGACGCATCGCGCTTGGCCTTGTCGCGCTGATGGGGGCCGGGCCTGCGCGGATCGTGCTGGGTTTCATGCTGGCGACGGCCTTCCTGTCGATGTGGATCTCGAACACGGCGACCGCGATCCTGATGTTCGCCGTCGCCCTGCCGGTCATCGCCGAGGTCGGCCGCAGCGCGCCCGGGGCCGAGCGGCCCTTCGGCGTGGCGCTGATGCTGTCGATCGCCTATGCCGCCTCGATCGGCGGGGTGGCGACCCTGATCGGCACGCCGCCGAACGCACTTCTGGCGGGCTTTCTGGCCGAGACGACCGGCCGGCGCATCGGCTTTGGCCAGTGGATGCTGATCGGCCTGCCGGTCGCGGCGGTGATGCTGCCGCTGGCCTGGCTCTGGCTGACGCGCGTGGTCCATCCGCTGGGTGCGCTGTCGCTGGGTGCTGCCGGGGCGTCCATCCGGGCCGAGCGCGCGCGGCTCGCGCCGATGGACCGGGCGGAACGGTTCGTCGCCGTGGTCTTTGCGGCGACCGCCACGGGCTGGATCCTGCGCGCGCCGATCGAGGCCGTGACGGGCCTCGCACTTGACGATGCGATGATCGCGATCGCGGGCGCGCTGGTCCTTTTCGCCGTGCCGGTCAGGACGGCGGATGGGCACCGTCCCCTCGACTGGGCGGCGACGCGCGACCTGCCCTGGGGCATCCTGCTCCTCTTCGGCGGCGGGCTGGCACTTGCAGATGGCTTTGCCGCAAGCGGCCTTGCCGCCTGGATCGGCGGGGCGGTGGGCGGGATCGCCGTGCCGGTGCCGCTGCTGGTGCTGGCGGTCCTCGTGGCCATCGTCTTTCTGACCGAGGTCACGTCGAACACCGCCTCGACCGCGACCTTCCTGCCGATCCTCGCAGCCGTCGCGCTGGGCCTCGGCCTCGATCCGCTGGTGCTGACGCTGCCGGTGGCGATGGGCGCCTCGATGGCCTTCATGATGCCGGTCGCCACCCCCCCCAATGCCATCGTCTTCGCCTACGAGGGCCTGAGCCTGCGCGACATGGCACGCGCGGGCCTTGCGATGAACATCCTCGCCATCCTGGTCATCTACATGGCGCTCGCAACCCTCGCCCCCATTGTTTTCGGCCCTGCCGACTGAGGCAGGCTGACCACCCCGGCAAGCCCACGGCATCGCGGTGTCCGAACCACGGGTAATCCGGGACCGGCCTCTGTCCGTGATCCCTGGCCCTGCTTCTTTTGTTTCGAAATATCCCGGGGGGAGGCCCCGCAAGGGGCCGGGGGGCAGCGCCCCCCACCGGAAATTTGGGCAAATTTACGGTCTTGCGTGCCTCTGCGGCCGCGCCAATCATCTTAACCGCC
>JAFIEN010000205.1 GCA_020832515.1 Rubellimicrobium sp.
AGGATCACGCCGTTGATCGGCTGCTTGGGCCGGGACCGCTTGAGCAGCGACAGGAAGCTTTGCCAGCTTGTGCTGTCGGCGGTCTTGTCGCTGTCCTGCGTCGTGTAGCGGCCGGCCGTATCGATGAGGATGGCTTCCTCGGTGAACCACCAGTCGCAATAGCGGGTGCCGCCAAAGCCTTCGACCGCGCCGCCCGCGCTTCCCTTGAGCGGGAATTCAAGCCCCGAATTTGCAAGCGCGGTGGTCTTGCCCGCGCCGGGCGGGCCGATGATGACGAACCACGGCAGGTCGTAGAGGTACGACTTTCCCCCCGATTTCCGGAGCGTCGCCAGCGCTTCGGACATGCGCTTGGCCAGGACGTCGCCATCGCCGGCGGCTTCGGGGGCGGTCAGGGCCTCTTCGATCTCGCGCGCGGCGCGGCGGCGGCGTATGGTGCGGACAAGGCCCACGATCAGGATCGGCAGCAGGATCGCCGCGATCAGGGCGGCCCGCAGCCAGACGGTTGCCAGGATCTCGATCCCGGTCATCGGACCACCGATCCAGATCGCGACGACGATGCCGATGATGCCAAGGATGATCGCCGGGATCTTCATCCACGGACGCCAGCGGAACAGACGCCGGAAAAGCCGGTTCAGGATCAAAACGTCCCCTCCCGTGCCAACAGGATCTCGACCCGGCGGTTCAGGGCGCGCCCCTCTTCGGTTGCGTTGTCGGCGATGGGTTCGGCCTCGCCGCGCCCCTCGACGGTGATCCTTTCGGGATCGCTCAGCAGCGGGGCGAGGACGGCGGCCACCCCTTCGGCCCGGGCGACCGACAGTTCCTGGTTGGTCTTGTAAAGGCCCCGGCCCGAGGGCTGGATGTCGTCGGTATATCCGATGATCTTGACAGCGCCGGCCTCGCCTTCAAGGGTTTCCGCGATATGGTCGCCCAGTTCGGCGAATTCGGGCTTCACGGTCGCGCTGCCCGAGTTGAACAGAAGAAGGTTGCTGACCCGCAGGAAGATGAAATCGCCCCGCGTGCCCACCTCGATCACGCCTGCGTCGATATCTTCCTGCAGGCTTTCGATCACACGGTCCAGTTGGCTGGTGTCGGGGGGCGGCGGCACATAGACCTCCTGCACCGCCGCCGTCCGGATCAGGCTGACCTGGCCGACATTGGGATGCATCCGCGTCAGGTCGCGGGCGACCTGATTGCTGTCGCCGGCCAGAAGCGTGGACAGGGCCGCATAGGTGCCCACGGTCAGAAGCGCGCCAAGCGACGCCGCCACCCAGATCGGCACCCCGCCGAAACGCCGACGTCCCCGCATCGGCACCGCTTCCCACATCACCGAGATGTCCTCGGGCGGGCGCGGGTTCACGCGGCGCAGCGTCTCATAGATGGCCGAGCGGATGCGGGCCAGCTCGATCGAGCCATTGGGCAGGGTGCGGTACTGCCCCTCGAACCCGAGCGAGAGGCAGACCAGCATCAGTTCGAGCAGGCGGTAGCGCTGTCCGGGGGCCTGCATGGCCTTTTCCGCCTCCTGAAAGAAGACGACCCCGCTGTCGCGGCGCTGAAAGAAGCGGGCGACCATCGAATACTGGATCCACGCGCTCCGGTTGCCGCCGGGAAGGTTCTGGACGATGTCGTCGGCCGTGGCGCAAAGGGCGAACTTGGCGACCTGCGCCTCTTGCGGATCGGCGCCCCGGTCGACGGCGATCTGTTCGTATTGTGCAATCTCGCGGGTGACGTGATCCATCAGGGGGGCGACCTGAAGTTCGACAAGGCCGGTCCGCAGCCGGCCCAGAAGGATCAACAGGTTTGCCGCAGCCGCGACCAACGGATTGGAGGACCCGCCCTTGCCGATCCCGGTCGCGCGCAGCGCCTGTTCAAGCGCGATCCTGGGCTGAATGCGCTGTTCAGCGGGCGCGGACTGGGGGGGAATGTCGGGAAAGAACCCCTCGGGCCGGGTGCCCATCCCCTGACCGGCCCCGATCGGGGCAGATTGCGGCGGATATTGCGGCACGGCCCCGCCCAGCCATGTATTCCCGCCAGACGGGGCAGGCCCCCAGCCGCCCTGCGCCGGAGCGGTCCTGCCGCCGGGCGTGGCGAACGGATCGGGGAAGGCGCCGCCGATCTGGGTCTTGTCCCCGCCCGGTGCCGGGGTACCGAACGGAGAGTTGCTGTCTGGAAGCTTGCCGCCAAAGACCGTCCTGTCCCTGTCGTCCCCGCTCATCACATCTTCTCCGGTATTGCCCACAGCTCGAGCTTGAGCTCGGGCCAGTCGCCGGCGAAATGCATCCCGATGGCCGGCGCGGTCGAGAATTCCTGCCAGAGGGGCGTCTTCTTATCGAGCATGAAGTAGACATTCGTCGGCACGACCCGGATCTGCCGGGGCGGGTTGGGCAGGTGAAGCAGGGTGATCCCCGGCAGGTTGTTCTTGACGATCTCGCTCATCCGGGTGTTGGGGCCGACCTTGCACAGTTCGGGAAACTGCTGCTGCACCTGCGTGAGGGGCTTGTTGGTATCCACCTCGATCACGAAGACGGCATCGCGGAACAGGTTGCGGTCGGCCACCTGCGCAAGGAAGGAATTCTGCCGCACCTGCTGCAGGTTGAGCCGCACCGCCCGACCCGAGTCGCGGGACAGGAGCCGCTGGATATCCTGCACGACGGGGGCGAAGGTGGCGTGCAGGTCGGCATGGTCATAGGGCGGATAGACCGGAGCCATCCGCTCGCCGTGGTCGAAGGTGGACAGCTCACCGGCAATGCCGACAAGCTTCTGGTAAAGCCGCTCGGGGTGAACCGCCCGCGAGGTGGCGAGGTGTCGAAGCTGCGCGATCTCGCGGTTGAGCAGCATGAGCATGAGGTAATCGGTCGCCTGCATCCCGCCGCCCGAGGTGGGATCGGCCGCATAGCGCGCAAGACTGCCCAGTTTCGCCTCGATCCAGCCGATAACGCGGGTCAGGTAGCCTTCGGTCACCGGATGCACCGACAGGATAAGGGCTGGCGGGGGCATCGTGTCGTCCAGCGTCACCACCCCGTCGCGCACATCGGCGATTCGGGCGATGGGCAGGCACTGGTAGCCGGGCTTGGCCGTTCGGCGCAGGTCAAGCTCAAGCCGGGGGACCGCGATGTCGACGGGCTGTTCCACCCGCGTGGCCGATGCATTGTCCGCCACCATCTCGGAGGCAAGGACATATCGCGTCGCCGCCGCATCCGCCCCAAGGCCCACGTCGCGGCCGTTCTGGCTGGTGTCGGGAAGGGTAAGCCAGACAGTCAGGCCCTTGGCATCCTCGGGCACGTCGATGGGAATGGGCAGGGCGCCGGCATCGGGCGCGTCGAACGGGGTGCCGTCGGGCATGATCCCCGTGACCGAGCGCAGGCCGAAACGGCCCTGCTGGGCCATGTCGCGGTCGGGTTTCATCTCGGACAGGCCCCATGGATAGGGGGTGATGACATCCGTCCGCGCCTGTAGCAGGCGTTCGACATATCTGTCCGCCTGCTGCAGGTGCTGGGGCTGCAGGAACAGCCCTTCTTTCCAGGCGACCTTGTTGAACCGGGACATGGAAATCCGATCTGGCTTAGCGCAGAGCGCCCACATGAACATGACTGCAGGGTCGCGCCGCGCCGGTCAAGGGATTGATGATCAAAGGCTGCGGAGGGCGGGTGCCCAGGCAACCCCGGTTCAGAACTGCAGCCGCATCTGCGCCGTTACGCCCCAACTGTCGACATTCTCGCCCATGCGGTAGTCGGCCCGGACCGAGGCATTGAACTCGCGCGCGTTGGCGATGGTTCCGGGATCGAGCAGTCGGGTATAGCTCGCGCCGACGCTCAGTTCGCCATAGGCTCCGACATTGTCGGTCCGAAGGGACGAGGTGCTGAAGGTGTCGTCGTCACTGTCGGAAAGGTAGCTGAATGTGGATGTCGGGTTCGAGGCGAAGTCGTTGTAGATGGTGGCCGTCCCGAAAGTGGTGATCAGGCCAAGCCCGTCGTTCGAGATCACGCTGCGCGCCAGCGTGCCCCCGATGAAGACCACCTCGTTCGAGAAGTCGTCGATCCGCAGGAAATCGCCCTCGTCGAAGACGATCGGATCGGTGCGGGTCAGCGTATAGGCGAAGCCGGCGGTCGGCACGAAAATCAGGTTCGCCTCGGGCATCGGGATGACATAGGACAGTTGGCCGCTGATCGTGGAGGCCATGCTCGAATAGCCCGCATCGGTCAGTCCAAGGCCCGAGGACCCGCCGACGCCCACGTTCGTCGCATTGAAATCCGTCTGCTCGGCCCGCACCTGCAGGTCGAGCGACAGCCGGTCGCGGGCTGCCGCAACGTAAAGCCCGGCGTAGCGCTGTTCGAAATCGGTGGTGGTCCGGCTGGTGACGATATCGGTCCCGACGAAGACGACCGGCTGCCTGGATGTCCCGATATTGACCCCGCCCATCGCCCCGAAGGCGACGTCCCAGCCGTTGAAATAGCCGTCGAAACAGGCGATGTCGCTGCCAAGCTGAAGCCCGTTGTAAGCCGCCGACAGCGTGCTGAACGAGGCCGGCCCGTCGCTTTGGGTGGTCCGTCCCGACGCGTCGATGCTGCCGCCGGTATAGCGCGCCCAGACGCCCGGACCGCAGGGCTTGTCCGGGTCGGCGCTGGTGGAACCCGTCACCAGCGGGCTTGAGGGCCGGTTCACGATGGCCCCGATAAGCGACTGCGTCAGGATCGAGCTTCCGGCCAGGGCCCCGATGCCGGGGTTGACCAGATCCTGCACGAAAACGCTGCCGTTGGGCTCGTCCTGGATGATTCGATAGACGATGCGCCCGCCTGGATCCCCAAGGCCCTCCGGGAAGGGCGAGACGGTAAAGTCGTTCGCCGCCGCGCTGTCGACCTCGATCACAAGAATGTCCTCGGCCTGGCGCCCGCCGAAATTGGCCGTGTTGAAGCTGAGCGTCACCTGTCCGGTCAGGGCTGTGCCCGTGTCCAGCACGATCCTGTCGGACTGATCCCGTCCGCCGGTTTGGTTCTCGGACAGGTCGAGGTCGAGATGGAACAGGCCGGTGTCGCCCGACAACCCCGCGACGGTGATCGTATCGCCCACCGTGTCGTTCCAGCCAAGGTCGATCCTGCCCTCATTGCGAAGGCCGTCGCCGAAGGTCAGGCTGCCTTCGCCCGTCAGTCCGGCATTGTTGACGAAAAGGCCGCCGTCGAAGGCGGCATCCGTGGCAAGGATCCGGCCGTCGTTGACGACATCGCCGGTCAGCACGCCCGAGGTGACAAGGACCGCACCCTCTTCGTTGAGGAAGGTGCCCGAGGTGGCAAGGCTGCCGCCCTCGAAGATGCGCACGGTCGCCCCGCCCGAGTTCACGAAATTCCCGCCCAGCGTCCCGGTCCCGGCGGGTGTGACCGCCGGCGTCGGGGCGACCAAGGCCCTGCCGCCCACGTCGAAGACGCCGCCCGAAAGGTTCACCCCGGTTCCCAGAACGCTGAGCGTATCGCCCTCGGCCACATTCATCCGGCCGGCATTCTCGAACGAGCCGACCGTCATGTCGCCGCCATCCGTCGTGAAGATGCCATCGGCGGCATTGGAAAGCTGCCCGCCGATCGCGCTGTCGCCGGTGACGGCAAGGAACCCGGTGTTGACGACATCGCCCCCGATTCCGCCCGCGGCAAGCACCGTCCCGCTGTTGTCGAGCGATCCGGTCATGTCGCCCAGAAGCGCCAGCGCCGCGGCATTGGTCACATCGCCGTCAAGGGTCGCTCCTCCAGCGATGTTCATTGCGGCGCCCAGATTGTCGACATCGGCCAACGTGTCGCCGACGATGTCAAGCTGCCCGCCCTCGGCAAGGATGCCGCCAAGGAAGCTGCCGCCACCGGCAATGAGCAGACCATCGGCAAGCGTCGTCCTCCCGTCGATCACGCCGCCGATGGTGGTCATCGTGCCACCGTCGATATCCAGCCTGCCCTGGATCGTGCCGCCGCTGACGACGTCGCCTCCGGAGACCACGACCGGTCCGGCGACCGTCCCCGCGATCAGCATCGTCCCCGAGCGGTTGAGGACGGAAGCCTGCAGGGTTCCGCCGGCGGCGACCGACACGACCGCCCCTGTATTGGTGACATTCGGCGCGCGGACCGTGCCGTTGACGGCGAACAGTCCGGCCTGCGCGATCACGCCGCCTTCGAACACGCCGCCATTGCCGTTCAGGATGCCCCCGTTCAGCAGGGTCTGCCCGACGACAAGGCCTCCGTCCTCGTTGTTGACCACGGTGGACGGGCCCGAAATGGTCAGCGGCCCGTCAAGGATGTGCCGGTTCGTCACCACTCCGCCCGTCGCGCCCGTCGCGCCGATCACGATGCCGTCGTTGGTCAGCGTCCCGCCCGAGATCCGGACGTCGCCCAGCAGCCGTGCCCCCGCGCCGATGGCGATATCCGCCCCGGCGCCGGTCACCTCGGCGGTGGTATTGCCGTTGATGTTAAGCTCTCCGCCCGAGGCGAGGATGCCCGAGCGGAACGCCCCGCCATTGGCATCGAGGATCCCGCCCGAAAGCGTCGCAGCGCCTTCAACGGTTCCGCCGCCCTGCTGGATGAAGATCCCGCCGGTCACGTCGAGCGTTCCCCCGATCGTCCCTGCATTGGTCGTCTGGCCGCTCTGGTTGCTCAGGTCGCCGTCAAGAAGGCGGCCGCTCAGGATCGTCACCTGCCCGCCGTTGTTCAGGATGTCGCCCTGCGTGGCGGCAAGGATGTTCACGGACCCGCCCGTGGCCAGGATCCCGCCCGAGAAATCGCCCCCGACGGCGTTGATCGTGCCTGTGCCAATCGTGGTGGGGCCTTCGACATCGCCGTCGAGGTTGTCGAAGATGCCGCCGGTGATGGTCAGGCCGGCCTCGATCACGCCCTCGTTGACCAGCGTGCCGCCCTGAAGCGCGACCGGACCGGTGATCGTGCCCAGATTCGCCGAAAGGCCGGTGCCGCGGTTTGTCAGGCTGCCGTCAAGGGTTCCCGCGTTCAGGAACTCGCCGCCCGCGATGTCGAAGGATCCTGCCGCCGTGTCGCCCTCGGCGATCCGGACCCCGCCCCCAGTGGCAAGGACGCCGCTCCGGAACTGGCCTGCGGCGCCAAGCTCGCCTGTCGCAGAGACGGTGACAAGGCCGCCGACGCTCGCCGTGCCCTCCATCAGGAAAAGGCCGCCCGAAAGGCCCACGGGCCCGGTGACGCGGCCCGTCACCTCGGTCAGGCCACCGCTTTGCAGGACCTGACCGTCAAGCCTTCAGGCGATCAGCGTCTCGCCCCCGGTCTGTGTCAGGTTGCCGGTCAGGGTGACCCCGGCAAAGATGCCGATTTCGCCGCCGGCCGCATTGTCGAGATTGGCGCTCGTGTTCGCGTTGACGCGCAGGATCCCCGATCCGCTGACCGCCACCGGGCCGCCGAACGTGCCCCCGTCGGCGTTGAAGATCCCGCCCGACAGGGTGACCGCGCCGTTGATCCCGGCACCAAGCCCATGGTCGAACCGGCCGCCGCTCTGGCCCAGGGTGCCGGTCAGAGTCCCGCTGTTGTTGATCCGACCGTTTGCCATCGTGACATTGCCGGTGATCGTGCCGGTATTGTTCGTCGTGCCGTTGGTCTGCGACAGGGTTCCGGTCATCGTCGCGCAGATCTAGATCCTCGAGTTTGCCGAAGAGCCGTTGCGGAGGA